>JAGQUY010000485.1 GCA_020438245.1 Bacteroidota bacterium | reverse complement strand
TAATTGCGGCAATACCAGCAACAGCTCAACAAACTTGGAAAATCGACCAGTCTCACTCAAACGTAATGTTTACCGTGATTCATTTGGTCTTTTCTGATGTCACAGGGGATTTCAAGGAATTTGAGGGTAAGCTGACAACAACAAAAGACGACTTCTCAGATGCCATGGTGGATGTATCCATCAAGATTGCCAGTATCAACACGGACATTGAAAAACGCGACAACCATTTGAAATCCGATGATTTTTTCAATGCCGAAAAATTTCCCATGATGACGTTCACAAGCAGGAAATTTGAAAAAACCGGCAAAAATACATTCAAGATCACCGGAGATCTGACCATCCGGGATGTTACCAAGGAAGTCGTTCTTGATGCCAAATATAAGGGGCAGGTAGTCGATCCGTGGGGAAACACCAAAGCAGGTTGGGTTGCCACCACCACCATCAATAGATTCGACTATAATCTGAAATGGAATGCTGCCATGGAGGCAGGGGGACTTGTTGTTGGTGAAAACGTTGATATCCGTTTGAACATGGAACTCGGCTTGCAGAAGCCAGACAAAATGGGAATGAAATAAATCTGACTTGATTAGAAGGGCCTGCTCCTGTTACATTGATGGGAGCAGGCTTTTTTTGGTTCTTCTATGACCATTGACGAAAAAATCAAACAAACCAAATTTCGCAACGAGTACCATCGGCTCATCGCCAATCTGCATTTCCAAGGTCTTCGCGTCATTGACGCAACAGAGGAGCAGTTGAAGCCCTTTGCCGTCTCTTTCCAGCAGTTCAACCTCCTGAGTATTCTACGTGGGCAGCACCCCAAGTCCGCCAGTGCAACTCTGCTAAAGGACCGCATGCTGGACAAGAACTCTGACGTTTCCCGTCTAATAGAACGGTTGCGCAGAAAGGGGCTCGTCGAGAGGCACACATGCCCAAAGGACCGCCGTGCCGTCGATGTAACGATCACTCAACAGGGGTTAGCGCTCTTATCCAGCATTGATGATCTTAACTGTGAGATGGAAAAGGTAGTCAATCCCCTCACCCCCGACGAGGCGCGGCAGCTTAATGAGCTGCTCAACAAACTCATCAGCTGACATATCCTCACAATCGTCAGTTCACTCGCAAAAGTATTCTTTCGATCTGAAGTACGGCGATCATCATCCCATGGTGCGAACGGTTGTTAACTTGACGAACGGCTGCTCTTTTCGTGAACATCCACAACCGCAATAGCCGTCATATTGACGATGTCTTTGACTTCGCTGCTTTTATGAAGAAGATGAACCGGGTGCCTCATCCCAACGAGAATGGGCCCTATTGCTTCAGCGTCGGCCAATTTCTGCATCAACTTGACTGCCGCGTTCGCGGATTGAAGTTCCGGGAAGATCAAGACATTCGCTCCGCCTTTCAATGTGCTGAACGGATAGAACTTGTCGATGATTTCCGGGGTCAATGCCGTATCGACCTGCATTTCTCCATCGATCATCAAACCCGGCATCCGGTGTCTCACGATTCCCAAGGCCTGACGAATGCGTTCGACGCCGGCATGGCGAACACTGCCGAAATTTGAATACGAAACCATGGCCACGCGCGGCTCGATATTGAATCGCCTCGCGACCTCGGCGCTCTTGATCGCGATTTCGGCCAACTGTTCGGCTGTGGGCTCGATATTAACGGTCGTATCCGCAAAGAAATAGATTCGTTCTTTCAGGATGATCATGAATACGCTGGATACGCAAGACAGTCCCTCTTCCTTTTGAATGATCTGAAGCGCCGGACGAAGCGTGTCTGGATAATGATGGGTCAGTCCGCCGATCAGGGCATCAGCGTCACCCATTTGCACCATCATGGCGCTGTAGTATGACGGGTTGAGCATCAGCTGGCGAGCCTCGTGGCCGGTAACACCGCGGCGTTCCCGTAACCGGTGGTACTCTTCCGAATAGGACTCCAATCGGCGCGAGGAGGCCGGATCCAACAACTGGATACCATCCAGATCCAGGTCCAGCATGTTGGCCA
>JAGQUY010000484.1 GCA_020438245.1 Bacteroidota bacterium | reverse complement strand
CGGCAGAGGCGGAAGGTCGAATCAAGCCGGGAGAGACCCTTATTGAGCCCACAAGCGGCAATACGGGTATAGGAATCGCACTGGCCGGCGCCGTAAAAGGATATCGGGTTATCATCACGATGCCTGAGAAAATGAGCAGGGAAAAGCAGGTTGTCCTGGAGGCATTGGGCGCCGAGATTATCAGAACTCCAACAGAAGCTTCTTTTGATTCGCCGGAAAGTCACATCAGTGTAGCCAAGCGACTTCAATCGGAATTGCCGAACGCCCATATCCTGGATCAATACTCCAACCCCAATAATCCTCAGGTTCACTACAATGAAACCGCCAAAGAAATCCTGGATGATTTGGACGGTAAAGTGGATATGGTTGTGATGGGTGCCGGCACCGGAGGTTCAATAACAGGTGTAGCTCGCAGGCTCAAGGAACACAATCCGAAGTGTGTGATCATTGGAGCGGATCCGGTAGGTTCCATTCTTGGGGGCGGTACGGACGTTGCCTCGTATAAAGTGGAGGGGATAGGGTATGATTTTTTTCCAGACGTGCTTGATACATCTGTCGTTGACGAGTGGGTCAAGACCGAGGACCGTGCCTCCTTCCTACTATCCCGTCGCTTGATTCGGGAAGAAGGGTTGCTCGTGGGCGGATCCAGCGGTGCGGCGATGTTCGCGGCGCTGCAAAAAGCGGGGCGGCTGAAAGCCGGACAAAATTGCGTGGTCGTCCTGCCCGATGGTGTTCGCAACTACATGACAAAATTCGTGGATGACAAGTGGATGCGCGAGAACAAATTTCTCGAAACCGAGCCGTTGAAGGGCAAGGTCAATGACCTCATGGGCAAGACAACCCGACCTCAGGTGTTGTGTGCGGACGATATGCAGACAATTGACCAAGTGGTTTCAACCATGAGGGAAAAGGGTATCTCCCAGCTTCCTGTCACCAGCGGCGGTGCGTTGGTCGGGATTGTCTCGGAAATTGATCTGATGGAGTATCTGGCCTCCGGTGCCGGAACCAAAGGATCCTTGGTTTCCAAATGCATGAATCGACAAGTGCCTATTGTTGGAGTGCAAACTCCCATCTCGACGCTTCAGGAGGGCCTCCGCCAGAGCAATGCGGTTGTGGTGGTAGATGATAAGCGTACGCCTATCAGTATTATGACTCGAATTGATTTATTGGATTATTTAGCAAGGAAGTAACCATGGGATTTCTGACGGATTCTATTCATGCGGGACAAACTCCGGATGCATCTACCGGCGCCGTTATCACCCCGATATACCAAACGTCGACCTATGCTCAGGAAGAACTCGGCGTCAGCAAAGGCTTTGACTACGGGCGAACCATCAATCCGACAAGAGTGGCTCTGGAGGCAAATCTTGCGACGCTTGAAAACGGGAAGCACGGTTTGGCATTTTCCAGTGGCATGTCGGCGATTCAGGCGGTGGCCGGACTGCTGAGTGCCGGAGATCACGTCATTGTTTCGAGCAACGTATACGGCGGGACGTTCCGCTTCTTTGACAAAATTATGCGACGGTACGGCCTGACGTTTTCGTGGGTGGACACCTCGGATCTCAAGCAGGTTCAGGCGGCCATCACCCCGGTTACTAAGATGATCTATGTCGAAACACCGACAAACCCGATGCTGACGATAACTGATCTGAAGGGCGTCGCGGAGATCGCCAGATCTTCCAAACTACTCACCGTTGTTGACAATACGTTCATGAGCCCCTATTTCCAGAGGCCTTTGGAGTTCGGTATCGATCTCGTCCTTCACAGTACGACCAAATACATCAACGGTCATAGCGATGTGATCGGCGGCGTGGTGGTCACCCGCGACGACGGACTTCATGAGAAGCTGAGGTTCTTGCAGAACGCGATTGGGGGAGTGCCTTCCCCGTTCGACTGCTGGTTGGTACTGCGTTCGACGAAGACGCTTGGCCTGCGCATGAAACAGCACAACGCCAATGCCGTCAAACTGGCGGATTTCTTATCCGGACACCCAAAGGTCAAGAAAACGTATTATCCCGGATTGGCTTCACACCCGCAGTACGATTTGGCAAAAAAGCAAATGAGCGGTTTTGGCGGAATGATCTCGATTGAACTGGGTGATCTGGAGAAGGGCAAGACGATGCTGCGCCACGTAAAAATTTTCGCTCTCGCGGAGAGCCTTGGTGGAGTCGAAAGTCTGATTTGTCACCCGGCGAGCATGACCCACGGCTCAGTGCCTCTGGAAGATCGCCTGAAGCTTGGTTTGACGGACGGATTGGTCCGGCTTTCCGTGGGATGCGAAGACGGAGACGATCTCCTGGAGGATGTTTCCGGAGCGCTTGGCAGTCTTTAGGACGCAATGATCCAAATAAACCATGACAAATGTGATCTCTGTGGTGCCTGTGTGGGTGTGTGTCCGTTCGATGCCATGGAACTGACGGAGAACAGACTCTCCATCCTTCATGAA
The DNA here is from genome assembly GCA_020438245.1 of Bacteroidota bacterium. Taxonomy (GTDB): domain Bacteria; phylum CLD3; class CLD3; order SB21; family SB21; genus JAGQUY01. The sequence continues at coordinate 562 of JAGQUY010000484.1, read as the reverse complement.
CGCTGCACCGAATGCAATTTTTGCGCTGAAATTTGTCCCTTTGAAGTGCTGCACAACGACGGTGTTGCGATCCGCCCACCCCGAAAAGGCGCCGCGTGACGGACTGGCTGATCGGTCTTCTTTCCTTCGCCTCGCTGGGCGCTTTCTTACTGCTCGCCGAATGGTTTCGCAGGACCATGAAATGGTCCGGCGAAATAACCCGCAAACTTACGCACGTCAGTGTTGGACTTCTTGTCTGTATTGTCGCTGAATTCATGGCATCTCCGCTACCCGCGCTTACGCTGGGGGTATTGTTCACTGTTGTTGATTTCCTCGCGATTCGATTCCATTGGCTGAAAGGAATTCACGATACGGGACGTGCGACGTACGGCACTTCGTTTTATCCACTCGCATTCACTCTGTTGGTTTTGTTCTTTTGGCAACATCACAAACCAGTTCTTATTTTGTCCATGCTCGTCTTATCTCTCGCGGATGCGGGTGCGGCCATGGCGGGTAGAGCACATCGGAAACCGCGTTATTATCAGTTGATGAGTGAGCCTAAAACCTTGCTGGGTAGTATGAT
>JAGQUY010000483.1 GCA_020438245.1 Bacteroidota bacterium | reverse complement strand
AATAAACAAATGTTTATCTTGACCGCGTTAATGTTGATTCTTTTTTCTTGACAATCGTAGGGGGATTCGTAAATTAAGCAGTCATTGAAACCACATGAAGAATATGTTGGTAATTTGTTAGTTTATCTCGCAAGCCCTTCAAATTCTACAGGTTCATAGACAAGTATATTATGATTCAGTTGTTTTTTCGTTTCAACACACTCTCTAAGTAATTGTTTTTTATGTGTTCTCGCTTTATCTTGTTACGGCTGCGACAATAGTGTAGACTTCAAGTCGTATCTTTTTCGAAATGAGTCTTGGATGTTAATAAATATGGTAGAGTTGGATAGTCAACAGATTCGAAAGTCAGCTATTGAGAAAATTGATGTTGGCCAGGCATGGAAGCAATGTGTTGACGTGATCAAGGCGCAGGTAACCGGTCCGTCATTTCGAACCTGGATTAGTCCGATAGAACCTGCGAAAATTGAGAATGGTCGATTGATTCTCATGCTCCCCAACCAATTTTTCATTGAGTGGATCGAAGGAAGGTACACCGACCTGATCGTTAACGCTCTTCGACAGGTCACCAGCGAAGATCTAGGTATTCTGTACAAGGTTAAGGAAGGGGCCATCACGCCTCTTGAGCAAACCTCTTTCCAACCAGACCCTCAAGTAACCGTTCATACAGGGGTCCGTGTCTTGCCTGATAAGTTTGAATCTCTACTAAATCACCGCTACACGTTTGACAGCTTCATAGAGGGAAACAGCAACAAATTTGCCAAGGCTGCCGCACTTGCAGTGTCGGAAAAGCCCGGACAAACTTCTTTCAACCCCTTAGTAGTTTATGGCGACGCGGGGCTTGGAAAAACGCATCTCATCCAGGCGATCGGCAATTATGTGAGAACCAATTTGCCTGACAAAAAGATTGCGTATGTGACCAGTGAGAGTTTCACAAATGACTTCGTGTCGGCGATACGAAATGACAAAGTTCAAGAGTTCAGTCGATTGTACAGAAATTTTGATTTATTGATGGTTGATGATATTCAGTTCTTTGCCGACAAAGGAAAGACCCAGGAAGAATTTTTTCACACGTTTAATACACTGCATCAGATGGGCAAGCAGATTGTATTGACCTCTGACAGGCCACCCAAAGAATTGAAACAGGTTGAGGAGCGTCTAATTTCTCGTTTTCAATGGGGCTTAGTGACTGATATACAACTTCCTGACCTTGAGACCAGGATTGCGATTCTTCAAAAGCGAAGTGAAGAGGACGGGGTATATTTGCCCACGGACGTGTGCGAGTTTGTAGCCATGAATATTACCTCCAATATCAGGGAATTAGAAGGCGCCCTGATTAAGCTGCTTGCCTACTCGTCCATTGCGAATACTGAATTGACGCTGGAGTTGGCCAAGTCGGTTTTGAAAGACACGCTGGCGATAAAAAAGAAGAACCTGACGATAGATATCATTCAAAAAACGGTCGCAGCCTATTATGGTATACCAGAGGATCTGCTGAGGGCAAAAACTCGAAAGAAGGAAATAGTAGAAGCCCGTCAGATATCAATGTATTTGACAAAAGAAATACTCGGAGCGTCCCTCAAAACGATAGGGTTGCACTTTGGCGGTAGAGACCATTCGACGGTAATTTATGCGTGCAAGCTTGTTGAAGAAATGATATCCTCCAGCAGCAAGACCAAGGACGACATCGAAACTATGAAGAGAAAGATAGAACTCGCTGGCTACTAGCAAGAAACGACGTTGTAAGGAATCCTAAGGACGGATTGGCAACCGCAACCTAAACATGGAGCCATGTCCTTCTGTACTTTCCACCTCGATTTTTCCCCCATTTATGCGGGCGAGTTCCTGTGCAATAAATAAGCCCAATCCCGCACCCTGCTGTTCAATTTCCGCCCGGTTGATCTGATAAAATTTGTCGAATACCTTGCTTAAACTATCCTGAGGAATTCCGATCCCAGTATCTCTCACTTCAACCAGTATATCATCGTTCATATTTGACGCAATGATATCAATGGTGCCGCCACTTTCGGTAAATTTGACAGAATTATTCACCATTCTGCTTACCACGTCGACAATTTGATCGATGTGCCCGCGAAACGAAGGTAGACCCCTTGGAAGTTTGGAATTAATGGTGATATTTCCGGCTACTGCTTCTTTTCTAAATGCAGGCATCATGTGCTCAAGGATGAAACCTATGTCGATATCTTGACTGAGCTCTCTGTGCTCTCTTTCGGCTTCGCCGGAGGCTATTCTGGCCGTTACCAAGAAGTCGTTCAAGAGGGTATCAAGACGATCGCCGCTTCGTTTTATTCTGAGAAGTAGCTCTTGGAGCTCTCCGGGACGAAACTCCATGGTTTCGTCCAGCAACAAATTCGCAGTTAATTTGATTATAAAAAGCGGCGTATTTACTTCATGTGTAATAGTTGTGAGAATGTCCCGCTTGAGGCGATCAACATCATCCATGAGTTCAGCCTGCGTTGTCGATCGGATTTCGCGGACACGCTTCAACTTACCTCGAATGGATGCAAGCAATTCTTCCTGTTCAATTGGCTTTGTCAGGAAGTCATCAGAACCGATTTCTTTGCTGTGTTTTCTCTTTTCTGAATCAGAATGTGCAGTTAGAAAAATGAATGGGATAGACCTTAATTGAGGAAAGTCGGCTTTCATTTTGTCATAAAGACCAAAACCATCCAAATGCGGCATCGAAATATCACTGACGATAAGATCAGGCTGGTAAGTCTTCAACTTCTCAAGAGCATCCAATCCATTGACAGCGGTCTGGACATCATAAGCTCTACTCAAATAGACAGTAATAAGTTGCCTATTCTGAAAATCGTCTTCAACAACTAGAATTTTAGTGGATTTATCCATCAGCTGATTTTGGATCCCGGGCTTGCCTGTCGTTCTGTTGTCAGGATGGCCAGTTCTTTGTCATTTCCAGCGGTTAGTAACATGCCGTTGCTTTCAATCCCGCGAATTTTTGCGGGCTTAAGGTTGGCAACGACAACTACCTGTTTGCCAACCAAGGTCGATGGATCATAATGTTCGGCCAAACCGGATACAATTTGGCGCTTTTCAGAACCTAAATCCACTTGGATTCGCAATAATTTGCTTGTTCCTTCAACCTTTTCGGCATCCAGAACAGTCGCAAGACGAAGATCGAGTTTCGAGAAATCATCAATGGTGACCATTTCTTTCTGATGCGAGGTGATTTGGGGCTCTTTCGATTGACTCAATGTAGCGATCTCCTTTTCAATAGCCTCGTTTTCGATTTTAGGAAAAACAATTCCCACTTTTCCAAGCGGATGACCGGGGGGCAACGGCTTGTGACCGATGGAATTCCAATCGGCTTCCTCGGGTTCTCCGCCGATACACAGCATGGACCACAATCGTTTCGATGTAAACGGTAGGAAAGGCTGCATGATCGTGGCCAAGGCAGTCACGACTTGTATACTCACGTTCAACGTGGTAGCACATCTTTCCACGTTGCCCTTTAGATCTCTCCAAGGTTGCCGATCGTTAAAATACTTGTTTCCCGCACGGGCCAGATCCATGAATGCTTTACACGCATCACGGAACTTGAAGTCTTCAATATGCTTTCCCACGGAGTCCGCCGTTGACCGGATAGATTTGATCATCTCACGGTCTGTTTGATCCAATACTCCTGGCAAGGGGACTTTGCCTTCAAAATTCCGAACTGTAAAAGACAATGATCGGTTGATGAGATTTCCCAGAATGTCCGCGAGTTCGTTGTTATTCCTGGCTTGAAAGTCTTTCCAAGAAAAGTCTGAATCTTTTGATTCGGGCAAAATACTTGTCAGTGTATATCTGAGCGGGTCTGGTGGAAATTTTGCAAGATAGTCCTTAACCCACACAGCATAATTTCGGCTGGTTGATAGCTTTGCACCTTCTAGGTTGAGAAACTCGCAAGCCGGAACCTCTGAAACCAAAACAAGACGTCCATTTGATTTCCCTCGGTTGTACGCCATCGTGATGGCTGGAAACATGAGTGCATGAAAAACGATGTTATCCTTACCGATGAAATGAACGAGTTTGGTATCTTCACTCTCCCAATAGTCTTTCCACTCATTCGGGCGATTCACTTTTCTTGCCCATTCCTTTGTTGCCGATATGTAGCCCAGAACGGCCTCAAACCAGACGTAGAGTACCTTGCCCATTACTCCCTCAATGAGATTACCGGAAGAATCCTTCTCGGGCAATGAAACTCCCCAGTCCAGATCGCGTGTAATAGCCCGGTCTGTCAACTTCTGATCAAACCAGCCTTTGCAATAATTAATAACATTGTCTTTCCAGTGGGTCTTGCCGGATATCCACTTCTCAAGGTCTTCCTGAAAGTCTCCCAAAGGCAAGTACCAGTGCGTTGTCTCCTTTGCTATTGGCTTGTTTCCAGTGATCTTACTTCGAGGATCAATCAATTGCATCTGATTCAAGTAGGTTCCGCATTTCTCGCATTGATCACCACGTGCGTCGGCATTCTGACAAACAGGACAAGTTCCCTCGACGTACCGATCGCTGAGAAATCGTTTTGCCTTTTCGTCATACCACTGCAATTCTGGCTTTTTTACAAGTATGTTTTTGGACAGCAGATCAAGAAAAAAACCCCTTGCGGTTTCTTTGTGTATTTCTGATGAAGTTCTTGAATAGTGGTCAAAACGGATGCCCATCTGATGGAATTCATCCTGAATCATCCGATGATATCGATCAACCAGGGTTTGAGGTGAGACCCCTTCTTTTTCAGCTTGAATAGTAATTGGAACACCGTGTTCATCACTGCCGCAGATGTATAGTACCTCACGTTTCATCATTCTTTGATAACGAACATAGATATCAGCGGGGAGATACGCACCGGTAAGTCGTCCAATGTGGCTTGGACCATTGGCATACGGCAAAGCGCTCGTCACTAGAATACGCTTATGCTCAGTCTTCAAAGGGTCTCCGGTAGGTTAAGTGTGTGGCAGATGCTGTTGCACAGCAGGATATACTCTAGACTAAACTCCGTAAACAACGGCCTGTTTGGCGCAGGATAGATTCAATTGGGGATAACGAGTTACCAATTCTTGTTCAATCCGATCAAGTTCCTTGTCGGAACGCAGGGGTTCGTGGTGCGTTAGCAGTGTCCTTTTGGGCGCAATGGAGGAGGCATTCTGACAAGCCATATCAAACGTACTATGACCCCACCCAACTCTGCTTTTGTATTCTTGATCGCTGTACATCGCATCATGAATCAAAATGTCACATCCTTTTGCCCAATCGACAAAGTCTTTGTTGACAGAATTATCGATACACTCATGGTCACTGGCGTACACCACTGAATTTGTCCCATCGTCGATACGGTACGCATAACACGGATCAGTATGGTTCAGCGGTTTAAACGATACGGTAAACCCATTAATACTTATGGATTTTTCGAGTCTGTTAAATTCAAATTTGGAATTAAGAGCTTCCCAGCCATTGAATGGCCCGTAGGAGCCGTCAAAATAAATATCCATTACATCTTGGAGTTGTTCGGATCTGAAGGGGGAATAAAAATGATTCACGCTCTTCGGATGATGGACTGGTCCGAAATAGTTGAGCCCCTGAATGTGGTCCCAATGAAA
>JAGQUY010000482.1 GCA_020438245.1 Bacteroidota bacterium | reverse complement strand
AGATTATAGGACTGGTAGCAGAGCGCTCGATATTCAGCCGCGGTTTGATGGTAAAGCGTTGCCATGAGAAGTCGTTCACTGGAATTGACCGGTGATTTAGCCTCCCGATTTTGGCAGGCCGTGAGCAAAAGAGAGGCTATTAGTAACAAGGAACGCATCTGGATCTCCGTGCTAAAGGGTTATTTCATCTGCCCGATTGGGTATCGAAACGTGGCTAAAGCCTTCCGCCTTGAGGCTTTCCTTAAAAGCCAACGACTGTTGTTCTTCGCCGTGAACAAGGAAGATTTGGGCTTGTCTTCCGATATTGCCGCAGAATGCCATCAAGTCTGCCTTGTCTGCATGCCCGCTGAAAGAATTCAACTTGACGACCCGCGCATTGAGTTTGTACTCCTCTCCAAAGATACGGACGGTTTCATGGCGATCCACCAGTTTTCGGCCAAGGGTATGTTCGGCCATGAAGCCTACAATGAGCACCGTGGTGGAGGAATCCTCAATGTTATTAGCCAAATGGTGCAGGATTCTTCCTGCTTCACACATACCGGACGCACTGATAATGATGCAGGGACCGCTTCGGAAATTCAATTTCTTTGATTCTTCAACCTTGGTAATATAATGAAGGCCCTGAAAAACAAATGGGTTGTCATTGTTAGACAGCAGATAGGTGGCTTCGGCATCGTAGTATTCGGGATGCTTTACAAAAACATCGGTTACATTTACGGCAAGCGGGCTATCGACAAAAACAGGGATGGCCGGTACAAGTTTTCGTTCATACAGTTTGTTCAAATGATAGACGATCTCCTGTGTCCTTTCTACTGAAAATGCCGGCACGATGATTTTCCCGTTACGATCCACGGCCTGCTTGATCACTTCCACCAGGTCTCCCTGAATTTCACGAGCGGGGTCATGGAGTTTATTGCCATAGGTGCTTTCACATATCAAAGCGTCAACGTAGGTGATTTGATCCGGATCTTCTATAATCGGAAGATTACTTCTGCCCAAGTCCCCGCTGAATGCAAAACGCATGGACTTGCTGCCTTCAGATACTTCAATCAGCAGCATGGCCGATCCGAACATGTGGCCCGCATTAAAAAAGGTCACCCTCGCACCGGGAACCGGTTCGAACGTTTTTCCATACCCGATGCCGCGGAAGAGATCGAGGCAAGCTTGTGCTTCGGCGACCGTGTAAAGCGGTTCCTTCAGTATTTCGCCGCGCTTGGCCAGGCGCTTATTAAGGTATTCCACATCGCGTTCCTGGATGTGGGCGCTGTCCAACAACATCACCTTACAAAGATCCACCGTTGGCGGCGTTGCATAGATCGGCCCCTTGAATCCTTGCTTCACAAGATTGGGAATATTTCCGCTGTGATCGATATGGGCGTGGGAAAGAACCATGGCGTCGACACCCTGCGGCTCATAGAGAAAGCCGTGATTGCGTTCAAACGCTTCAACCCGTCTTCCCTGAAACAACCCGCAATCGAGCAACAAGCGCCTGCCGTTGATTTCCAGAAGGTGTTGTGATCCCGTGACACTTTTGTTGGCGCCGCAAAACTTAATTTTCAATTTGTTTTCTCCGGAGTGTCTGCAATGGATTGAATAACATCTGATTCGTAAATCTGAAGTCCCGAAAGCCCCTGCTTAGCCTGTCTGATCATCGCTCGGGCAACCGTCTCTGCAGAAATGGCCCTGTATTTTCTGAGTGGTCCGACAAGACCTATTCGCAGGATCGGAAAAACGGCTTGGGCTATCCTTTCGCCGGGTCTGTTTTCGGATCTGTGTCCGAGCAGTAAAGAGGGGCGAAATATGTGGAGTGCAGGCAATCCGAGAGACTGAAGCTCCTCTTCCATTTCTCCCTTTACTCTGCTGTAAAAATTGGTCGAGGCGGGATTTGCGCCCAGAGAAGATACCACGAGAAACTGCGTACGCGGGTGATGTGAAGCCAGTTTTGCAGAGTGCACAACATAGTCAAAATCAATTTTGCGAAACGCAGCCTGTGATCCTGCTTTTGAGATGGTTGTGCCAAGACAGCAAAACACATCGTCCACGTCGAAATGAACGGACGCGTCTTCGAGTTTCTCAAAATGAGCCAACACGCCGTGGAACTTTGCATTTTGAATCTGCAAAGCTTTTCGGGCAAGAATAGTAACGTGGTCGTATGCGGGGTCGTCCAGGATCTGTTCCAGCAGCGAATTTCCGACGAGTCCCGTGGCTCCGACTATCAGCGCGGATCGCATAGTGGTTAAGTATACTAAAAAAAAAGAAATAAGGTATGGAAATTTACGAGACGCATTCAGCGTTGCAGTTATGGCTCGAATTAATTACTCTTTTCCACACAGTTAGCAACATTGGAGGTTTTCTCATGAGGATTCTAATTCTTATCTTTGCGTTCGCACCAACGCTTGTTTCCCAGCAGCTGACGTTTCCGCGACCCAGTCCTACAGGATCCGTTTCTCAGACCATCGGAATTACCGAGGTGAGCATCAATTATTCCAGACCGGGCGTCAAAGGACGGGAGATTTGGGGTAAGCTCGTACCCTATAATGAGGTCTGGCGAACAGGTGCCAATGAAAATACGACGATTACGTTTAGCACGGAAGTTACCGTCGGGGGAACAAAGTTGGGTCCGGGCACGTATGGGCTTCAAACAATTCCTGCAGAAAAAGAGTGGACCGTTATCCTCAGCAAGGATGCAAAGCTCTGGGGGGCCTTTAACTACAAGCCGGAGAATGATGCTGTCCGCATCAAGGTTACACCGGAGAAATCGGAATTCACAGAACGGTTGACATTCACTTTTGATGATGTTACAGACGATGCTGCGCTGGTCACCCTTCGGTGGGAAAAATTGAAAATCGCGTTCGACGTTCAAATTGAAACGGAGAAACTTGCGTTTGACGAGGCAAGAAAAGCTGTTCGTTGGCAACCTTTTATGCAAGCGGCCTCGTACACGGTTACCAGGAAGAAGAATCTGGAAGAGGGATTGAAGTGGGCAGATCTTTCCATTGCCATTGAAGAAAATTATTGGAATCTGCGTACGAAAGCTCAGGTGCTGGCGTTGTTAAACAGAGTCCCGGAAGCCGTCAAAACGATGGAAAAAGCACTCTCGATGAGCAAGACTATGGATCAGGCACCGTTTGATCTGAAACAGATGGAAGAACTGCTCAACGGTTGGAAGAAGAAGAAATAGATAGATAGAGGGAAAATGAAAAGAGAATGGATAATCGGGCTGGCGTCTGTAGCCATTCTTGGGTTGGGGTTTGGGCTTATGGCCTATTTCAGCAGCTTGCGCGTTGACCCCAAGAAGTCTCCGACGGAGGCGCCGGTTCGTTTCGTCAAGGCCATTCCCGTCAAATATGAGGACTCCGGCACCAGTCTTGTTGCATTTGGCAGGGTTGCATCCGCGCAGTCGGTCAGCATGGCGGCAGAAGTTGCCGGCCGACTGACGGCTGGGGACGTACCCCTTCGGGCCGGTCAGCGATTTGTTGCGGGTCAGGTTCTGTACCGAATTGATGATGAGGAAGCCCGCCTCAATCTACAATCACTGAAGAGTGATTTTCTGAATCTGCTGGCGACCATTCTCGGGGAGATGCGATTTGAGTATGCGGAATCGTTTGACGCTTGGGAAGGCTATTTTGCCGCCCTGGATGTCAAGAAACCGCTTCCGCCTTTACCGGATCCAAAAAGCGCCAAAGAAAAAACTTTCCTGAGCAATAAAAAGATTCTCAGTCAATATTAC
>JAGQUY010000481.1 GCA_020438245.1 Bacteroidota bacterium | reverse complement strand
CTGCCAGCTTTCCAAGTCGCTGGCCTGTACGGCGCTGGTCGTTGAGAAGCTCCTGAAGCTGATCCTGAGTGATAAGGCGCTGGGCAATAAGCGCATCACCGAATTTTCTGGACGGTGCCATGATTCTCAAGCGGCTTGCACAGGAGCATGACTGGGTGATTCGCAAATCCGATCATGGATTTCCCGAAGCAAAATGGACGGGTCGTATGGTTTTAGAAAATACGCATCAGCTCCCATGTCCATACCCATTTGGCGGTCTATATCCCGGGCACGTGAAGTCAGCATGATAATGGGCGTCTTGCGAAAACGTTCGTCAAACTTGAGCAGCCTGCACACTTTGAATCCGTCCATTTTTGGAAGCAACACGTCCAGAATGACCAGGTCCGGATGTTGGGTGCGGGCAAGCTGCAGTCCCTGCATTCCGTCAAAGGCGGTAATGACTTCGTAGCCTTCCGCCCTTAGCCGAAGGGCCATCAGTTCTACCAGATTTTGGTAGTCGTCCACAATGAGAATTCGGGCCGGGTTCATGATAGGCGTCCTTTTCTTCGTTTTGGAAGGACAACGATGAATTCGCTGCCTTGGTTGAGCTCACTGAAGACCTTTATTTTTCCGCGGTGCAGTTTCACAATCTCGTGTACGATGGCCAGACCGAGGCCGCTTCCCTGTCCGCGATTTCGAATATGATCCGGATAGTTCAGTTGGGTGAATCGTTCAAACAATCGGGGAATGTCTCGCCGGGCCATGCCAAACCCCTGGTCTTTGACAGAAATGTTGATATGGTCTTTTCTGGACAGAACGGACAGCACGATCTGTTTACCGGGCGCCGAATATTTAATGGCGTTTTCGAGGAGGTTGATGATTACCTGTCGCAGCCGTTCATGATCGCCGAACAGATCGGCGGACAATTCATGGTACTTGATTTCAATGCTGATGCCTTTCGCGACGGCACGTGCACTGACATTATTGACTGCACTGGAGAGCAGTCTGGGGACATCGACCGGGATTCGTTGTATCTGGATTTTGCCGCAGTCAAATCGGCTGATATCCAGAAGATCGTTTACCAGTCTTGCCAATCTTGAGGTTTCCTCCGCAACAACCGCGAGACAATGACGTTGGACATCATTGAGTGTTCCCATCTGTTCGTCTGCGATCAGATTCAGGCCTTCCATAATAGGGGCCATAGGGTTCAATAACTCGTGTGCCACCATCGATACGAAAGTCGATATTTTTTGCTGTTGGACGTGATACTTTGTCAAGTCATGCAGAATGAAAAACACACCCAGGGAAAGTCCATGATCAGAGATCACGTTTCGAGCGGTCACTTCAAAGAACCGCCCCTGGGAATCCTGAAGCGTGCCGCGGACTTTTTTTGGAGGCTGACGACGGGCTTTGTCAAGAAGTGTGAGAAAATCGGCGCCAAGGGAGGAAACAACTTCATCCAAGGTGGACTTGACCGCCGGGGTGGTACAAAGCAATTGACCGGCGCTGGGGGTCAGGGCGCTCACCGAATCAAAGACGTCCACGTGGATAATGGTTTCGTCCAGCTGCGCAATCAAATGTTTCCAATCGGGTACGAGCGCGACGATGTCTTCAAGAATATCGGGTCCGGCGGGCAACGTGTGATCGAATTCAAATTCAGTAGAGTTGGACATGGCAGCAGTCATCCGTGAACGTGAAACTGTTGCAGATACCATTCAATGAAGGGATGACCGGCGATGAGCGCGGCCACCGTACCGGCACAGAGATAGGGCGCAAGCGGGATCTCCCGATGACCGACTCTGCGGTCTTTCAAAGCCCGGGCCCATCCAACGACGGTGAGAAGCAAAAAAGCAAAAAAGACGCCTGCGATCAGCAGTTGAACTCCTAGAAACACACCCAGTACTCCGGCCAGCTTTACATCGCCGAGGCCCATTGCTTCCTTCTTGAATGCGGCTGTTCCGACGACTCGAATCATCAGGAAACTGAAGGCGCCTGCGAGTCCGCCGACAAATGCGTCTGAAAAGGCCTGTTCTCCCTGGACCAACGCGAATGTGAGGCCCAAGATCAAACCGGTAAGATTTAATTTGTTCGGGATAATTTTGTAATCATGGTCCACTATGCTCATCGCGAGGAGCAGATATCCGAGAAAAGAATATTTGACCCACGCCATCGTAAAACCAAAATGCAGAAAGCCGGCGATTAACATCAAACCGCAAACGACTTCAAGAACAAGATAACGAATGGAGATAGGATGTCCGCAGGACGAGCATCTGCCTTTCTGTACCGCATATCCCCAAACCGGGATATTGTAAAACCACGGGATCGGCTGCCGGCAATGCGTGCAAGACGATCGGCCATGCCACATCGAAATGTTCCTTGGCAGCCTGTACGTCAGGGCCGAAATAAAACTTCCGATGATAGTCCCGGCAACGAATAGGGCGGGCAGAACAGTCCAGTCGGCAGTCATGACGGATCCCTCCGGGTTGTCGGACTGAATTCGTTGGAAAAAATCCGGCGAATACCGTGAGCAACCTGATCGGTTGCAGAATAGAAATCGACGTCGTGAATGCTGAGCAAGGTGACAATGAATGTATCCTTGTCAAGTTGGATGCGCTGACTGGATGCGTTTACGCTTACGTTGCCAAATCGGGTAAGTTCATCGGATTCCTGGGCGATATAATCTCCCAAATGCGCAAAAAAGGTCCGGACAAAATCGTAGCCGCTGATGTCCCTGCGGTTTTCCAATTCGGAGATAGCGGCAATGGGGGCCCCTTCGGAGTTGGTTATGATGATTCCAAATAGAGAAAGCTTGTTGATCATATGCTGCAGGAACGTGTCGATTGCATCCTGCCATCGATTGCTCCGTCTGGTGCGTCGGTCAAAAATTGAAGCGATTGCGCGTATGTGTTCGCGCAGTTTTCGGCCGGCACAATTGGGGTTGGAGTACACGCAATAGTTTGCGCGGCAGGCTATCAAAGGTTCACTGCAAATCTGACGACGATGGTACGACGAAGTCGGTTCGATTCGACGAGTTATAAACTCGCGGGCAAGCTTTTTCTGAAGGGTATTTTGTGCATACTCGGTTGCTTCTTTCCACAAATAATTTTCCAATTCTACCAGTTGAGGTGCGCTGAACGAAGCAATGACCGGTTCAACGAAAGACCAGTTATGGATATTCTCCAACAGGTGTTCCTTGATCTCCCGTGTCAACTGCTCTTCGTAGACAGGCTGTCGAAACGTGAAATCAGGAGTGCGTTGGGACCTAGATTGACCGTTCAGTGTGTATCGTTGTTCGACAGGTATCTCTCGGAGGATTTCGTAAGCGAGCTCGGGATTGTCAAACATGGCGTCTCCTGGAGTTATAAAAGCGGGTGGCGGGGGAGTTGTGACCTTCACAACTCCCCATCCGCTGAAGTCAGTGAATTAGTGACCCGCTACAGAACAGCTCACAAGACCCGTTGTGGACGAATACGTATAGGTTCCGCCGGACGGGCACGTTGGCCGAGAACCGCTTGCGAACAGGGTATCCATGGCGGCAAGACTTGCCGGGAAGGCAGTGGCGCCGGCAAGTGCGGTCTGTGCATAGTACACGCTGGCCGTAGCTTCAATGGCGCCTTGGTTGGCTTTGCATGCGCCGGCTTCGGCTTGATCCGTCAAATCAAAATACTTCGGAACGGCGACGGCAGCAAGAATGCCCAAAATCACGATGACGGTCACTAATTCCATCAGGGTGAAGCCGCTTTGGGTGTTGGTGGATTTCATTTCTGTCTACTCCTTGTTTTTGTTTCGAGCGTTGGTGCTCTCAACGGTGGTTTTCAATCGGTTGTATGACAGATCAATCCTCGTGCCAATCTCAGATGGCACGTATTTTCATGACGTTACAAGCATTGCGCGTGGCCTGGAGGCAGACTACTGCGGTAGTTTCTCCATAGGTTGGGTGAAATAATCCATGAAGAAGCCATTCTGGGGTTTTGTTCCATACGGATCACGAGATATACACATCGGATTCAGATTCGTTGGAGTACAAGCCGAATAAAAACAATAAAAAAAAATTGGAACGGTTTTCGCTATGATCCAGTTCAGACGAAGACACCAATAAAGGAGAATAGATCATGTTAGAAAAATGGCAAAACGTCCACCACCGCAAGAATCTGGACCAGATGCTTGCTCATCTCCCCATAATCGATCGGGAACACCTGAATGAATGCGGGATCGATGAAGATCTCTTCAGAGAACTGTCAGCGATTTACATAGAGCAAACTCCGGCAATCATCGTGGACATCAAGAACCAAATGAATGTCGGTAAGACGGATTGCCTGAGAAAACTGGCCCATAATCTGAAAGGCACCAGCGCCAACCTGGGTGCCGCACGAATGGCGGAGCTTAGCAGAATGATAGAACGTTCGACGGCTGCAGACAGTCCTCTGGAGTTGAGACATCTGATCACCTGCCTGGATAAAGAATTTCAGGAAACCGCGTTCGTCATGCAGAATTTGAAACAACCTACCGATGGAATTGCGGCCTGACCAGGGAGCGTGTCATGATACAAATCATAGATGACAACGA
>JAGQUY010000480.1 GCA_020438245.1 Bacteroidota bacterium | reverse complement strand
TGCAGGCCGAAAATGCCAGCGAAAAAAAAAAAAAAAAGCACATTTTCCAATCTGGTTGAAGTCTTTGAAGAAGCGATGGCTCATGAGCACATGGTCAGTCGGGCCATCAATGAGCTGATGGATATAGGGATCAAGGAAAATGACCACGCGGTCATCAGCTTTCTCAAGTGGTTTGTGGATGAACAGGTGGAGGAAGAATCAACGGTTTCCAAGCTTCTGCACAAGATTAAGTTGATCGGTGACGACGGTCACGGCCTGCTTATGATTGACAACGAATTATCCCAGAAGAAATTTGTGGCGCCCCCTTCGGCATAGTCCCCATTCGAACAGAAAGTACATAAAAAAAGGCCGGGCAAACCGGCCTTTTTTCATTTTTATATGTCTGCCTTATAGCATCTGTTCGATCGTTTTGGCCATCTCGCCCACATCCTGAGAATCAACAAGTGCCGCATTGGGGATTTTCTTGAGTTGAGCGATCGTGGCGCTTTCCGTGTTGGAGTCCGTGATAAAAACGAATGGGATGTTTTCGAATCCTTCATTCTCGCGCATCTGCATGCAGAAATCATGACCGGACACTTCATCGTACTTGAAATCTGAAACGATAAGATTGGGTTGTGCAGAGCGCAGCGCAGCAATCCCTTCGGTGATACCGTCCGCCGTCTTAACGGAGTGCCCGAGGGAAGTCAAATTCTTTTCCAGTATTTTTCGAACGACCATGCTGTGGTTGATAACCAGAATTGCACCGGCTTTTTTTGCCGGTTTGGTTTCTTTTTCCGGCTCCCCGCCGTCGAAAGAGATGATCTTGGGTTTGATCACAAACGAGCCCTCTTCCCAGCCCATCATCAGATCCAACGCTTCATCGTCGTTCAAGTCACGCAGCTTGATATTTTGCAGAACGCCCTTATCATACGCAATGACGGCCTTGTCGCCGCCACTGGTCACTTCCAGATCCCCGGTTAACGAATTAGACTCGCAAAACGCAATGACCTCCATGATATGGCGATCTTTCAGATTTCCAGAAGGACCTGCCGGTGTGGACTTCATCTCCTTGGCTTTTTCACTCACCACGGCATTGGTTTCCCTGAGCCGTTGGCTCATAATCTTACTCATGGCGATCGAAATGCTCGGATATTTTTCCAAGATCACATCGAAATCGTCCTTATCCAGAATAAACGTTTCGGTATCTTCCGCTGCAACCACCGTCGCCGACCTTGGCTCTCCGGTCAAAAGGGCCATTTCGCCAAAGTAATTGCCCGCACCGATGTTGGCCAGCACTTCCTGATTGGCTGCCAGCACGGCGACCTTACCGGACAGGACGATCCACATTTTGTCCCCCGGATCGCCAACCTTGCAGATCGTGGCCTTATCTTTGAATTGCTTGAATTTGAGTTTTTCCGTGATGAAATCGATACTGTCGCGGCCCAATGAGCGGAAGAACGGTACCTGCTTGAGTATCTCGCCGATTTGAATCATTGGTCCTCCAGAACCCACATGGTTAAGCTCGATGGAATATCAGAGCGTGAAATATTAGCAAAATACTCAAAATGAAGCAAGTTTTTTCAGGACATAGATAATGAACAAAGCAAAAATAAAGAGCAATATATACCGGAAGGTTCTTGTTCCGGTACGCGACGTTCCCCGCCGAAATCGAATCCGTTCCCGGCGCTTGGCTTGAGGATCTTCTTCCGGCCGGTAGTACAATGGCGTATAATCGAACCTTCGGTGTTTCTGCATCTTAAACATATTCAACTCCTATTCCGGGCCGGGAATCGAGAATGATCTTGCCCCTTTCAAACACCACGCCTCGAGCAGGGTCATCTCTGACCAATAAGTGCCCATCCAGGTCAGCATAATCTGCCAACGGAGAGAGCTGTGCGGCGGCTGAAATTCCCACGCTGGATTGAACCATACAACCCAGCATGGTTTTGAGACCAAATGCCTTCGCCGTGTGCATCATGGCCACTGCTTCTGTCAACCCGCCGCATTTGTCCAATTTGATATTGATCCCATCAACCAACCCTGCCATGGACGGAATATCCGTATTTTCCAGGACATTTTCATCAGCATAAATGGGAAGAGTCGATCGCTCTTTTAGCCATGCCAAATCCTCCAGATTTTCCTTGGCAAGGGGTTGTTCAATCAGTTCTACGTTTCGCGATGCCAGATAGTCAATCTTACGGGCAGCCTCGTCTCTACCCCAGCCTTCGTTGGCATCCACTCGCAATATCCGATCCGTTAGACGGCGAACCGTTTCAATGATCTCAAAATCCCTGTCCCCCGCTCCCAGTTT
Source organism: Bacteroidota bacterium (assembly GCA_020438245.1). GTDB lineage: Bacteria > CLD3 > CLD3 > SB21 > SB21 > JAGQUY01. The sequence goes on along the minus strand of JAGQUY010000480.1, from coordinate 538 downwards.
GATTTTGAGCACCGGAAAACCTTCAGCCTCCCTGATCTTTTTATCCACAATAGCCGGTTCGTCGAGGCCTATGGTCATAGACGAAACCGGGGTCACCGTCGGATCCAATCCCAGAAGCTTATAAACCGGTATTCTAAGAGCCTTCCCGCACCAATCCCATAAAGCCATTTCGATTGCCGACCTGGCCGAACGTTTGGCAGGAAAAAGATGAGCCAGTTGTGTGATAATCGACTGGCGATTCCAAGGATCCCACTGCTTTGCCAGATCACGCACCCGGCCAAGAACAGCCGTGACATCTTCGACAGATTCACCGAAGTATCTGGACGGGGAAGATTCACCGTACCCTGCAATGTCGTCCTGCTCCAACCTGACGAGGACCACTGTCTTCGTGTCGATCCGGGAGTCTGATAGAATGAATGGATAGCGTAAATGGAGAAGATGTTCGTTAAACGAAAGATCCATCAACTGGTCAGAGTAATAATCAGCGAATGCAGGATATTCCTGAGGTAAAGAAATATTGGACTCATTACGGTGTCTA
>JAGQUY010000479.1 GCA_020438245.1 Bacteroidota bacterium | reverse complement strand
ATCGAAGCGACATGGAATCCAGACTGGAAGAAGGTTTGGAGCAGGTCAGCGGCATTCTGTCGGGAGAGGTGCCTCCCCGGGTTGTCGTGACGGAAGAGGATCTCAAGTTTAACGCAGACATTCTCACCGGCCACAAAACCGGATTTTACCTCGATCAGCGGGACAACCGAAAATTGATCCGTTCCCTCGTGAAACCCAATCAGCGGGGCCTTGATCTCTTCTCCTACTCGGGCGGTTTTGCGATGGCCATGGCGCTTTCCGGCGTTACGGTACGGGCCGTCGACGAAGATCCCGGGGCGATATCCCTGATGAATGAAAACGCCGCGCTGAACGGGGTTGAGAAAAAAATAGAAGGACTGTGCGGAGACGTTTTTGATTTCCTGGAAACGGAGAGTGCGGAGGTCAAGACGCGACCCCAACAGGTGCGCAAGTACGACGCCATCATCATCGATCCGCCGGCGCTCGCCAAGCGAAAGGACGGCATGGATAAGCTGAAATGGGCGTATTGGAAACTGCTCGTGCAAAGTCTTTCTTTGCTCAATTCAGGCGGTTATATTGTATTGTCGTCCTGCGCCTATCATATGTCGCTGGATTTGATGCACGAGGCGGCACGATTCGCCTCCGCGGATCTCGGCCTACGCTTGAGAGTGGTGATGACCACCTTTCAGCCGCCGGACCATCCGCACATTCTGCAAATACCGGAAACCTTGTATCTGAAAACGATTTTCTTTCAAAGACTAAACTGAGGTGCTTATATGAAAAAACTACTCCTTCTGGCCGGCGTATGGTTGTTGACGGGTTGCTATGAAACCAAACTGGACTATACCCTCAATCCAGACGGGTCGGGCAAGGTCGATGTTGAGATCACGGCCGTGTCCATGAACATGGACTCCAAGAAGCCGGCCAACGCACTTGGGGCCTTTGCCCAGGGAATTTTGGAAAAAAGCAAAGGCATTGAAACCTGGGCCAACATCGAAGTGAAAGAACTGTCCGCCGATCGATATTTTTTCAAAGGCACGGCTTATTTCAGGGATTTGCGTACCGTGAAATTCCAAAGTTACTCTTTGTGCGATTCGCTGGATGTCAAAACCAACAAGCAAGGTAACCTCGTTATCGAGGTGAGCCAAAAAGAAAGCAAATCGGCGGAGGAGCCTGCTTCGGGATCCAAGGCTACCATGGAAGAGTTGATCGAGAAGCAAAAGAGCGAATATAAACAGATCAAACCGATGTTGTCGGCAATCCTCGGTACCATGCGGACGGAGATGATCTTTCATCTGCCCGGTGCGATCGGCAGTTCCAGCAATTTCGGGACCAACGCCGCCGGAAATCCGTCGGTTGTTTTCGACGGAGCAAAAATTCTGGACGCGATCGAAAAATTGATGGCCGATGAGGCTTTTCTCAAGAAACAGGTTCAATCCGGTGGCAGCATAAAATCCGGCCCGCCGGCCGGCGACGAGTTGAACAAATTGATTTTCGGCGAAAAGGGCCCGGTAAAGCTGGTAACGAAAGGAAAATTGAAAGCCCTGTTTGATTACGAAAAAGAAGCGGGCGAGGTCGCCGCCGCCTATCCTGCCATGATCGAGGCACTGGGACTGAACGCTTCCGTCGCCGCCAAAGAACAAGTGGTGGAACCCCTGAAGTCCGGAACGTTCACGGAAGTTCGAATTACCAAAGCAACCTGGTCGGATATGGTCGACCCTGACTATGCCTTGTTTGGGACGGAACAATACTACACCGTTACGCTGTTGGGCCTGCTGCCGGGCGCGATCGTGGCGGCCGAGAAAGCAAATCTCGACGTGGTAACCGCAGACAACGGAGAAGACCTTCTGCCCGAGGATGAGTGGAGCCGGTCTACCAATTATCTCCGCATGTCAGAAAAGAAAAATGCGTTGATGTGGGATTTCAATTTGAAATTGCCCGGCGATGCCGTCAGGGGTATTCGGCATCTGGAAGGCTCCGTGGTGGCCATGTCCGCCTCGACGACCCGTGAAATCAAGACAAAGAAGATTCTGTTTTCCGGCCTGCAAACCGGCTTATCCGACGTGGAGATCGAATCGTTCAGCGTCGAGAATAACGAACTGACCCTGAAATTCAAAATACAGAAAGACCTTATTAAATCCATCTCTGTCAAAGATGCAAAGGGCTCGGAGATCGAAACGTTTTGGGCGTCCTCCTGGGGGGACGACGAGTCGGCCACCATCACGTTGTCGGCCAATTCCGGTGAGTTTCCGGAACAAGGAACGGTTACCTGCGTGGTATACGACGGCATTGAAAAATTGTCCATTCCGTTTGTCATCAAGAACGTCAACCTGTTCGGGAAGCCCAATAAGAAATAATGAAGACGACCGTTGCCCTGGACCGGATTGCCGCGCTTTGTGATCGGATGGGTGAAGCGACCATTCGACGTATGGTCGACCGGTTTTATGACATCATGGATTCCAGCCCGGACGCGGCAGGCATACGGCGTCTGCACCCCGACGAGTTGACGGAGTCGCGTGACAAGCTATTCTGGTTTCTCGTCGGACGTTTCGGAGGACCGGCACTGTATGCAGAACGCCGCGGGCAACCGATGCTCAAGGCACGTCACAACCCTTTTCCGATCGGTCCCTCTGAACGGGACCAGTGGATGGCGTGTATGGAAAAATCTGTAGCCGAGTGTGTCGCCGATCCCCAGGACAGACAAGACCTTATCGGTTTCTTTCATATGGTTGCCGACGCCATGCAAAACCGATGAATTTTTCAACCAAGCCAAAAGCAACTTGTATTTCAGCGCATAAGGCCATAGTTTTGCCCGTGATGACAATCAAAAACAGATTCCCGCAAATTTTGGTCGCAGTCGTTCTGCTTGCGATATCCGGCTGCACCAAGAGTCACTTCATGGAAGCGCGTCCCGATGCAAGCGATGCGGCACGAAAGGCACGCCTGGAGAAACTGGACGAGGAGTTCAAGAATCTCAAGGCCAATGAAGAGATCATCCTGCTGACCACGGACGGAACTCATCTTGGAGGCCGGTTTCTCTATTATAGGGAAGGACTGGTGACGCTTCAAAACGGCATGATTTTACGGGACTACGAACTTTCTGAAATTCAGGGATTTTCTTTTCCTTCAAAATTCAATCACAAGAAAATCATGATCACGTTGATGCTCTTTGTAGCTGCCTATATTTTATTTGAATTCACCCGAACCACATCCTGACCATGGCAAGAAAGATCACCGCATCCGCACAGCCCGCCAATCTGCTTTTGAGCAATGCCCGTCTGATAGACCTACTGAACAATCGGGACGAGGTCACAAACATCCTGATCACCGACGGCAAGATTGCGAGTATCGGTAAATCCTCCGCAAAGAACGCCCAATCCATCGACCTCGGAGGCAGGATTGTCACGCACGGACTTATCGATATGCATGTCCATCTGCGAGAGCCGGGGCGTGAAGACAAAGAAACGGTCCAAACGGGATGTAACGCGGCCATGGCCGGCGGATTCACCGCCATTGCGTGCATGCCCAATACAACTCCGCCGATCGACACGGCGGATACGGTGCAATTCATCAAAGAAAAAGCCCGGGGTCATCTCGTGGATGTCCACCCTGTCGGATGTGTGACCAAAAAGCGTGAAGGCAAAGAACTGGCAGAAATCGGTCATTTGGTAGATGCCGGCGCGGTCGCCATAACCGATGACGGCGATCCGGTTGCCAACGCGGAGATCATGCGGCGGGCGCTGGAGTATGTAAAAATGTTTGATATTCCCGTGATCGAACATGCCGAAGACAAAACCCTGTCCAACCGCGGCTCGATGAACGAGGGGTTCACTTCCACGCGACTCGGCCTGCGAGGTATTCCCTCCATCTCGGAAGAAGTGGTCGTGGCCCGGGATATTCTTCTGGCCGAGTACACCGATTCACGGGTTCATATTGCCCACATTTCCACCGGCGGGACCGTGCGCCTGGTACGGGACGCCAAAAAACGCGGCATCAAAGTAACCTGTGAAGTATGTCCGCATCACTTCACCCTGACCGACGAGGCCGTTGTCAATTACAATACGTTCGCCAAAATGAATCCGCCGTTGCGGCTGCAATCGGACATTGACGAAATCAAAAAAGGCTTACAGGACGGCACGATTGACATCATCGCCACCGATCACGCACCGCAC
>JAGQUY010000478.1:6594-9397 GCA_020438245.1 Bacteroidota bacterium | reverse complement strand
CAGAAATCCCACAGTTCCATCTATCAAAACGGCAGCTGCAATGACAGCTGTTGGAGAAAGGTCTGACCATCCGAAGATTTCACTAATTTGAGTTGCAGCGTGGTCTATGAAATCAGGATTGGGAAATCCTCCGAGGCCGGTCACCCAAACGAAACCGTAGGCTACCAACCCATACAACAAGGGCAGCGCATAACTCAGGGCCTGCCAGGAGGTTCGACCCCAACCCCATCCCAGGCCGCGCAGGTTCTTCTGGAAAAAGAACGTCACAAGAATGGCTGCGATTCCCGGAGACCACATCAAGAAAAGTGTGTACGGCAGCGTCCCCGGAACGTGCATCGCCCCTTGACGAATGATCAAGAAGTAGAACACTGAACTGAAGGAAAAGGTGAAAACCAAATAAAGGCCGATACGTTTTCTAACCGACGGAGTATCCATCATGACCCCTTATTGGTTGAAGCGGTTCTTACGGTCGTAAAAGACATAGGTTTAGTCTGAGATCTAAATACCCAGTTTTTTCATCCGCATAACAAGTGTCGTTCTTTTCATGCCCAGCAATTTAGCTGCATCGGCTTTGTTTTGCCCCGTCCTTTTCAAAACGTGGAGGATATATCTTCTTTCCAAGTCTTCAAGCGTCAGGCTACCGGAAACGGAGAACATTTGATCCATCAATGAATTTTCCGGTGACGGTAAGTCATATCCTCCTGGCGACTGAATTTCGTCCGGTAAATCCTTTACCGTAAGATGGTCGTCTTCTGCCATTATGATCATACGGCTTACCATATTGCGCAACTCTCTGACGTTGCCGTTCCACGACTGAACGGACAGTCGATTAAGAGCATCCCTCGAAATCGAGACAATATTTTTGTTGAATTTTTGGTTGTGTTCGTTGATGAAATGATTGACCAGCAACGGTATGTCGGATCGCCTTTCACGAAGGGGCGGAAGGGTGATATTCAGTACATTCAGCCGATAGTACAAATCGGAGCGAAAACCGCCCTTTTGGGTTTCTTCATAGAGATCCTTATTGGTCGCGGCGAGAATCCGGACGTCTACCGGCCTTGACTCGGTATCCCCGATTCTCCGAATCTCCCTCTCTTGGATAACCCTCAGTAGTTTGGCCTGAAAGGATGTGCTGGTATTCGAAATTTCATCGAGAAAAATCGTCCCTCCATCGGCGTCCTCAATGAGTCCTTTCTTGTCCTGAATGGCTCCCGTGAAGGATCCTCTCCGGTGACCGAATAGTTCGCTTTCCAGGAGATTCTCGGACAAAGCTCCACAATCTAGCGCCAAAAACTTCTTTTTGTTTCGTTTTGAATTATAATGAATGGCCTTGGCAACCAATTCCTTTCCGGTACCGCTTTCGCCATGAATTAGAACAGTTTCATCGCTGGTGGCTGCCGTCTTTATGAGGCGTCGGACCTCGTTCATCTGCGGACTGGCACTGACTATGTTGTCGATCGAAAACTCTTTTTCGATTTCCGATTTCAGCAGTACTATTTCTTGTTCGAGCCGGGCTTTTTCGCTGGCCAGTTTTTCAATTTCAATCTGTCGTGCCCGCTCGCTGATCGAGACTTCATACCGGATCACCGCTTCCTCAAGAACTCCAAAGAGGGTGTCAGCATCCCACGGTTTGTGGATGTAGCGGAAGATCTCGCCTACGTTGATCGAATTGACAAGATCTTCGACGTCGGTGTACGCCGTAAGAATGATCCGTACGATATGTGGATGGGAGTCTTTGATTCTGCCAAGAAGTTCCACGCCGGTCATGTGGGGCATTTTCTGATCTACGAGTGCAATTGCAATCGAGTGATCATTCAGGATATTTAGCGCATCGAAGCCACTCAAGGCAGAATAAACCACATATCGGGTTTCCAGCAATTTGATCAGTACCTGCAGGATGGCGGGTTCGTCGTCTACACAGAGGACGGCATGTTTTTCAAAGGCCATAAGTTCTCTCTAGCCGTACAATATTTTCGATATGATACGTATGGGGAAACATGTCAACAGGTTGAATCGATGTCAAGCGGTAAGGGCCGTTACAGAATAGGGCAACATCCCGGGCCTGAGTACTTGGATTGCAACTGATATACAAAATGGTCCGGGGATCCAGATCCAGGACCGTTTGGACAACCTCTTCATGGAGACCCGCCCTGGGCGGATCGAGAATAACGACGTCTCCAAAGGTTTTCGTATTCTTGAGGACCTGCCGAAGATCTCCGCTGATAAACGAACAATTGGAAATGTTATTGTGAATGGCATTTTTACGGGCATTCTGCACTGCATTTTCCACCAATTCATAGCCAACTACCTCTTTCACATGAGGAGCTACAAAAAGAGAAATCGTCCCGGTACCGCAGTATAGGTCCAATACGGTGTCGGTCTTTCTGAAATCGGCGAGTTCAAGCGCCTTCCCATAGAGCACTTCAGCGGCTTGCGTGTTTGTCTGAAAAAAAGCATTGGAGGAAATTTCAAATTCCAATGAACCGATGTGTTCCGTAATGAATTCTGAGCCAAAAAGGACCCGTTCGTAATCACTGACCGCAATTTGCGACGGTTTTCGGCTAACACCGTGAATCAGGCTGGTAATTTCCGGGAAATTCAGGATAAGTTGACTCTTCAGGTTATTCAGGATGTCGGGTGCGTCGTCGGTGGTGATAATCTGAACCATCCAATGACCGGAATACTGACTCCTTCGTAATACAAGAAACCGCCAAAAGCCTGACTGCGTTTTTACCGAGTAAGCTGGAAGGCCGGTTTTTCGAGCGAAGTCGCGAACGGTATTGAGAAGGTCACTCCAGCGGGC
>JAGQUY010000478.1:0-6496 GCA_020438245.1 Bacteroidota bacterium | reverse complement strand
TCGCCAAAAGAAAACTCCATCTTATTTCGGTAGTGAAATATATCCGGTGAGCCGATTGGCTTGGGAATGGCAAGTCCTTCAAAGGTCCCAAGCCGTTCGAAGACATCGGCAACGTTTCTGCGTTTGAATTCCAATTGGGTTTCATATTCGACATCCTGCATACGGCAACCCCCGCACACGCCAAAATAGGGACAGACCGGCTTGATTCGATGGGGAGAAGGGGACAAGATTTTGAGATTTCTAGCTTCCGCAAAGTTTTTCTTTTTCTTCGTTATTAGAACTCGCGCGGTGTCTCCGGGAATTGCGCCATCAACGAAAACAACAAATTCATCGTGCCGTCCGACGCCTTGTCCGCCGAAGGACATCGATTCAATGTTCAAGGTCAATTCTTCTCCCTTCTTGAGGGTTTGAATGTCCTTCATCGATCGGGTTTGAGTATCACATGTAAGGATTGATAACCGGAGTTTTCGAAAGGGCGATTGATCTGCGAAGAAATAAATCCGGTCTTTTTGATGATGATTCGCTGGACAGAGCCTTTCTGGCTCTGCCAGGATTGGAATAGCGGGGTTGTGCCCAGCGGAGATTTCGTATCGGTGTTTACGTAAACCGCGGCACCGGCAGGTTCACTGGTTACAAGAAAGCCCAGTCGCCGGTTGTCCGAAGCAGCAGCTCCGCGCGCAAGTGCTTTGTCAAGATCTACTACAAACGTTGCGGTATCGCGGCTGTCGGTCAGATCAAAATGAAAAGCCTGGTCGCTTGGAACGCCTGGAAACTCAACCCGCATGACGTTATTACCCGCCTGAAAACAACTGAGGAAGACCGCATTTTGAGAAGATACATTTGGAATTTCCGTCTCATTGACGAAAATTCTGGCTTGCTTGAGCAGCTCACTGCGTTGAGTACTGAGCCACAAACGTACGCGGCCGTAATCCAAGTCGTTTGGAGATGCCGGCGAGTGCAGGGCCAGAGTCAACCATCCTATAAGAAAGGCCGAAACAGCCAGCCCCATCCAGACAAAACTCCGGAGAAAAGATTTTTGAGCGGTCGCCGGCCCCGACGTTGGCATGCTGACGGTCGGTGTTACCGTTTCCGGAGAAAGCTTGAGATTGAATTTCTTCAGATCGGGTTTTTCGGGATCGCGTACTGCCTGATGAAACTCAGTCAAGACCTCGGTCATTTGCGATTGCGACATATTCCGCAGATAACTATTGATGTCCTTGATCAACAACCCGGCTGAATGATAACGAACGCGCTGGCTCTTGGCCATGGCCTTGTGTACGATTTCAATAATGGCAGGCGGTAAATGCGCGTCGGAGTGATACAATGATTCGAATCGGCCTTGGGCGATCAGCGTGATAAGGGTCATATTGTTATCCGCATGAAACGGTTTTCGGCCGGTCAGCATTTCGTACATCATCGTGCCAAGACTGAAAATATCCGTCTGCATGGTAAGTCGATCCCCAGCCGCCTGCTCGGGAGACATGTACGATGGAGTGCCGATGATGATTCCGGTGTGTGTAAGGTTCTTTTGCTGGTCGTCGGACTCCTGTTTTGCAATTCCAAAGTCCATCAGCTTTACATGACCATTTTTTCCAAGACGCACATTGCTGGGTTTTATGTCACGGTGAATAACACCCAATTCATGCATGTGTTCAAGACCCCTTGCCGCCTCCCGCACGATCATTGCGACAATGGGGGGAGGTATCGGGCCCCGCTTCTTGACGATCTCGCTGACATCAATTCCTTCCACATACTCCATAACAAGGTAATGAGTGCCTTGGCTGTCCATGAAGTAGTCAAATATGGTAGGCAAATTGTCCTGTTTCATCGAGGCGGATATCATGGCCTCTCGTTCAAAACGTTTGATTTTATCTTTATTGTCTCCCTTAACCACTTTAATGGCAACGAGACGATTGAGCGACGGATGCAGTCCAACAAATACCGTGGCCATGCCCCCGGCGCCAATTTGTTTGAGATCCACGTAGCTTTGGGTCAGTTTTTCCATTGAAACAGGTGTGGTGTGAAAAAAAATAGGTCAGAGAAACTCTGACCTATTGAATTTAGGAAGTTGCCGACCAGATTCAACAATTATTCTTCAACTTCTGCAAGCGATTCGGTCATTCGAACGTGTGGTTTGGATTTTATCTTATCTTTGAACTTCTTCAGTTGACGCTCCAATTTGTCGATCGCTGTATCGATGGCCTTGGTCACGTCGGTACTCGATGCCTTTGCGACCAGAAGAGTTCCATAGACTCTTATTTTTATTTCCACCTTCTCGCTGCTTTTTACCCGTTCAAATACCGTTTCACAATCCACTATCCGATCATAGTAGCGTTCCAACCGTTCCAGTTTTTCTTCCAGATACTGTTTGACCCTAGGAGAGAGTTTTTCGTGACGGGCAGTAATTCGGATTTTCATGCGACGCTCCTCAACGTAAGGTTGCCAGTGAGGTTATTTTCCGGCTCGTGGATGAGCCTTATCATATGCGTTCTTGAGACGATCTACGGTAACATGCGTATACACTTGCGTGGTGGAGAGATTGGCATGACCAAGCAACTCCTTCACGGCAAGCATGTCTGCTCCGTTGTCAAGCATGTGCGTTGCAAACGAGTGCCGGAGGACATGGGGGCTCAGTTTCTTTGCATCAGATACCCGGGCCAGCGTTTTTCGAACCAGTCGTTGCACGGCAAGTACCGTTATACGCTTACCCCGAGCAGTGAGAAAAAGGGCATCCGCGTCATGGACGGTGCCATCGGCCGGTACTTCTAATCTGGACCGTTGATACGTCTGCAAAGACCGAAGGGCCATTTCGCCAACAGGTACAACTCTTTCTTTGTTCCCTTTTCCAGTGACCCGCACCGTTTGATTGTTCAAATTGACATCAAAGAGATTCAGACTTACCAGTTCGCTTACACGGATTCCGGTGCTGTAAAAGAGCTCAAGAATGGCCCTGTCCCGATGATCAGAAGGCTGAGATAAATCCATCAAATCAAACATAGCAGTCATTTGATCCTGTGTGAGGAAGGTGGGCATCCTCTTCTCGTACTTTGGAGTCTGAATGAGCCTCGCCGGGTTGACTTCGAGAATCCCGGTCTTGATTAGATACTTGAAGAGGGATTTGACGGCGGCAAGTTTTCGTGCCATGCTCTTACGCGCGTACTGCTCTTTGATCAATTGACTGAGAAAGGATCGAATTTCAGAGCGGGTAATTTCACTGACGGGAAAATTGGCGGCATCGAACCTACGTTCTACGAAGTCGCTAAACTCTTGTAAATCCTGCTTATAAGCGAGAGTTGTATTCTTGGAATAGTTACGTTCTACTGTCAGGTAGTTAAGAAACTGGTCTATCAATGAACGCAAGGTTACCGCCGTCATACGAATCAATGTACGGACGGAATCACGTCAAAGCAAGTTCAATTGGAGCCGCCCCATCGTATTACATCGATACGAACCTTGGCCGTCCCGCTTTTGAGCATATCGATTTCCTTGGCGGCAGCGAGGGAAAGGTCGATAATACGGTTTCGAACAAACGGGCCTCGGTCGTTGATTCTAACCTGCACGGAACGGTTATTACCAAGGTTGGTTACGCGAACGATGGTACCAAAGGGCAATGTTTTATGAGCAGCCGTCAGATCATTCATGTTGAACGTTTCTCCGTTGGCGGTCTTTCGGCCGTGAAACTTGTGCGCATAGTAGCTTGCTTCCCCCACGATGGATTTCAATACAGGCGCTGAAGGATTGGATTTTCCTCGAACCATTACTTCAGGCTGATACAGCGGTGCCGGGCGACATGCGGCCAGCATCAGAAAAAACAATGGCAGGAGCCTAATCGTCTTCTTTGATAACTTCTTTTTCATCTGAAGTTGTTCTTGTTCCTTTAATATTCTTGGACTTACGTATTTCTCCGTCTTTCTCCAGTGGAACACGACCTCGGCGTTTGAATTCCGAATCAGAATCGATGACCTTGGCAGTGTCTGCCATCGATGGTATTCTGGCCGAATCGGAAACGGCGGGGGTGCTCTGTACAACGGATGGTTTTCGAATAGTTACGAAACGGGTATCGACGAACTTAACCAGCGAATCGGGTGACAACTGATTTTTCTTCGCAAACGCTTCACACTTTGAGCGGACCTGTTGGGCAAACTGCGATTGAGGCTTTGCATAGATCAAGGTCTGGTAGTATCTGAAGGCGGCTTCGGTTCGATCTAATTTTCGCTCGTTCAACCAACCCAGGGCATAAAGTGCACGCCAGCGATATTCGGAGGTGTCATCAAGTGCAACCTGCAGATACATACGTTCTGCTGATTCATAGTCGTTTTCAATCAAGGCCATCGATTCCGCGGCTTCCAGTCTTGCCTCGGGCGAATTGTTTTCTTGTGGCATTCCCAACACACGGCGTCCAATGGGCGCTAGAGAACCGTTTGGAAATTCGTCCAATGCGTTCTTGAAAAAACTCAAATACTCAGGGTGATTTTTCTTTTGCATGACCCTTGCGATTCCATAAAGAGCGTACTCCCTGTACTTATCTTTCGTATTCTCAGCCAGGTGAGCATAGTAGGCATAGGCAGAGTCCAACTCTGCCAATTCGTAATAAAAATAGTCGGCCAGCAGAGCATAGTCTGTTTGAATACGATTCAACAAGAAAGTCTCCCGTTGCCGCAGGCTGTCCTGATTCGTAAGGTCACGTAAAGAGAGAAAAAACTGCTCGGACCAGGATTGTTTCTCGTCTTTTTCCGGTGAAGAAAGACGTGAACGATAGATGCCTGTCATGGGGTCGGAGTTTGCTTCGGATGTCGGCAACTGATCTTGCAAGTCAGCTGTATCGGATACGGAAAACAAGCTCGGCCAAAAGGCCTGAAGCGTGTTGGTAGTATCGATCATTCGCGCTTGTACTGAAAGAAGGAGTGTCTCGTCGGTCGTTATCGCGTGATGATAGGTGGATAACGTGATGGCTCGATCTACGCGAGAGATCGCTTCAGGAAAGAAAGTCGATGAACCGTAGCGTGTCTTAACAGTCTGAAAAAACTTGAGCGCCAATTCCGGATCCGCTGAAAAACCGTCCACTCCCGCAAGCACGGGATCGTCATACATCAAACCAAGTGTATAATAGCAATCGCCGACAAATGCAGAGTTATTGTAGGTCGTGATGACGTGCAGTAGCTGTGATTTTGCCGCTTCATTTCTTCCTTGTAGCCGTAAAATATCTCCAATTTCATACTCCGCTCGAACAAAAAGATTTCCATATTTCGGATTTCCAAGCAGACGATCCAGAATTCTAATGGCTGAATCATATTCACCCTTCTCTTTAAGCATTCGGGCTCTCATAAACTGAGCATCAAATTTTTCCTGGAACTCCAGATCCATTCGTACCAGTTGATCCATATAGAAAATGGCAGATGCCAGGTCGTGAGTGGAGTAATACGCATAAGACGCTTTGTAGAGGGCCTCCTTTCGGTCTGGTGCATGTCTGGACAAAGCCGCCGCCCTGGTATACTGCTTTGCCGCGCGATCAAAACTGCCGCGTTGCCATTCAATGTCTCCCAAAGTAATCATAGCCTGCGCCGCTATTTTGTCGTCTGTCTTGCCGGAGGTAATCTGTTCAAGTTCAGAAATGGCTTGAGCTACCAAATTCATTCTCCATAACGTCTTTCCGTACCAGAGACGGGCCTCTGCAGCGTATTTGCTTTCAGGATATTTGCTCAGGAACACTTCAAAACGGTTTCGCGCATCAAAAAGATCACTGCTCTGGCCGCGTAAGTATTGTGCCTTACCGCTGAGCAGAATTGCGTTTTCAACCCAACCGCTTCCCGGATGCAATACGATGACCTTGTTCGCTTTTTCGATGGCGATGTCGAACGCGTTTTTGGCATCTGTGGGCAGCGGACCCGCTTCGAGGGAGAACCGATCGGGGGATACGTCCTTGTTGCTGACAGCCGCCTGGGCCTGTTCCCTCGATTTTTTGATTGAAAGAATACCTGCGTTGTAAGACTTGCGGGCATGATAATACGTGTTGAAAAATGCGCAACCGCCGATCAGTACAGCAAACAAACTGATAACAAGAAATTTGGCCGCGTTTTTCATTTGGGGTCCTCACATTCAAGGGATAATCCGTCGTAGGCAAGGGCAATGTCGGGAGGCAAATCCGCTGAGACTCTTTCGTGTTCCATGTCGTGCGACAGGTGGGTGAAAAAAGTTTGTTGCGCGCCAATCCGTTGGGCTGTTTGCACAGCCTGCTCAAGATGAAAATGCGTTGGGTGAGGCCTATGCCGAAGACAATCCAGAATCAAAACCTCCACTCCTTCGAAATGACGCCAAGATTCTTCCGGAATTCCGGAGCAGTCTGTCGCATATATCACGTTACCGATTCGATACGCATGAATCGGAAGGCGTCCATGATGAACGACGATGGGCTGCACAGGAATCCCCTGAACGGTCATCGGTCCCGTCATGGTTATGAACTCCAGCATGGGGATGCCGCCCGGCATATCAGGATAGT
>JAGQUY010000477.1 GCA_020438245.1 Bacteroidota bacterium | reverse complement strand
CATATTTCTTCACCAAATACCGGCCCTGTTTGAGTCGGGGCAACTTCCGTTGGATGTCGCACTCATCCAAACGTCCCCGCCGGACAACCACGGGTTCATGAGCCTCGGCGTCGAAACGCTGGCTACGATGGCGGCCATCAAGAGCGCAAAAATCGTCTTGGCCCAAGTCAACGAGCAAATGCCGAGAACGTTGGGCGACTGTTTCGTGCATATTTCCCAAATTTCGAAAGTTGTTGAAACCAATCAGGAACTGCCTGTATTGGAGCGTCCGTTGTTGAGTCCAGTGGAACTGGAAATTGGCCGGCATGTGGCCAATCTGGTTGCCGATGAATCCACGTTGCAACTGGGGATCGGTGGCATTCCTGATGCGGTGCTTACTGCTCTTGAGGGCAAAAGAGATCTGGGAATTCATACGGAAATGGTATCAGACGGCCTTGTTCAGGCAATTGAATCGGGTATCGTAACCGGCAAGCGAAAGACGCGACATCCGGGCAAGGTGATCGGCACCTTTGCGCTCGGCAGTAAGGGGCTGTATGAATATTTGCACAACAATCCGATGTTTGAATTTCGCCCGTCGAATTACACGAATAATCCGCATATCATCGCTCGCAACGACAAGATGGTTGCAATCAACAGTGCGATTGAAGTGGATATAACCGGTCAGGTTTGTGCCGACTCCATCGGTACGAGAATTTTTTCAGGATTCGGCGGCCAAGTTGACTTCATACGGGGCGCTGCATATTCCAAGGGTGGAATGCCCATAATAGCACTCCCATCCACTGCCGAGGGGGGCAAGACCTCACGCATTGTGCCCATTCTCAAAAGTGGCGCCGGGGTCGTAACGACCCGTGCCGATGTTCATTATGTGGTGACCGAGTTTGGTGTCGCGTATTTGCACGGGAAGAATCTGAGACAACGGGCGGAAAAACTCACGGCTATTGCCCACCCCGATTTTCGCGATGAGTTGATGCGGGCGGCTAAAGAACGGTTCAAATTCTAAACAACGATCATGAATCACCGCGTTACCAAAGCACGAATGATTTTCCAAGCAAGTGAACTGGACCAGCTTATCGGTGCCATCCGCTCAGAAAATTATCGGATAATCGGGCCGGTCATACAGGATGGTGCGATCACCTTGACAGAAATCGAAAGGGCGGACGACCTGCCTGTGGGAAAAACAGATCAGCAAAGTCCGGGAAAATACCGAATTTCGGATCGGTCAGATGAAGCGTTTTTCGGCTACCATGTGGGTTCTTCTTCGATGAAGAATTTTCTTCATGTGCCACGCAGTCTGCTGTACCAAGCGCATCGGGATTCGAACGGGGATGTGAGCTTTAGAGCAAAGCCTTCCGAGGTACCCCGATTTGCGTTTATCGGCATGCGCAGTTGTGATCTTCATGCTTTGGAGATTCTCGATAAGGTCTTGCTGGAAGGACCCGAAAAGGACGAATCGTATGCGGCCCTGAGAAAAGAAATGCTGATTGTTGCGGTCAATTGCACCGAAATGGGTGCAACGTGTTTTTGCGATTCAATGGGCACTGGACCTGCAGTGTCATCTAACTGTGATATTTTGCTGACAGAGGTACTTGGCGACGACTATCACTTCTTCGCTGCAGAATCTGGAAGTGAGGCGGGGCGCCGGTTTCTTGAAAAAGTATCCGTTCAAAAGGCAGATGAATTTCAAGCCGAATGTGTCAATGGCATGTTGGTCCGGGCAAGCAACCCTCATCGCCGGCTGGATTCCGCCGCAGTGTATCAACTGCTTACCGAAAATTTGGAGCATCGTGAATGGGGAATGGTGGCTGCCAGGTGCCTCTCCTGCGGAAATTGCAC
>JAGQUY010000476.1 GCA_020438245.1 Bacteroidota bacterium | reverse complement strand
GAAGCCTGCATCGAAAGTTGAAAGAACTGCGCCAATAGAAAGATCCGAGGACGTACGCGGCCGCGCGGACGTAAATCAAAAGGACCGCGGAGAACGGCGTCGTCGTAAATCAAAGGGTAAGAACCGGGACAATCGCCGCCCTTCAGGACGTCGGCCCGATTCCAGACCGGTTCAGCAACAGGCAGCACCGAAGGTACGGCATGCAACAGGTTTTATCATGCAGACGGATGCGCCGAAGTATCTGGTCATGTCGGAAAACAAACTGTTAACCTGTACCGCGGATGGGAGCGTTACCAAGAACGGCGCGTTGCACGTCGGGGATAGAGTTCGGGTTATTCCAGGGCCAAAGCAGGACGGGCGAATTGACAAGTATGAACCCCGACAGAACTATGTCAGCTGTCCTTCCCGGTCGGGTGAACAGATTCTTGCTGCCAACGTCAATCAGGTATTTCTTGTCGTTTCGGTCAAGGAACCCATGCTTCGCAATGATTGGCTCGACCGTCACCTGATCATCTGTGAACGTCGCGGGTTTAAGCCGGTTATTTGTTGTTCGAAGATTGACCTCGCCGAAGACAATGCGTATCTGGAACAAATGGAATACTACCGTAGAATGGGGTATCGTGTTATTTACGTCTCGGCAGTTCTTCCAACCAGTCTGCAGGACCTGCGAAACATGCTTAAAGGAAAAACCACCGTTCTGACCGGTCACGCGGGCGTCGGGAAGACGACCATTGTAGAGCTGTTGTCGGAAAACGAGAAGGCTAAACAGCGTCTGCAGACCGAAGAAGATGATCGTGAACCGTCTGAAGATTACACCCCCACAAAGTATGTTGAATGCCGACGTCTGGAAAGCGGAGGATATGTGGTCGATACGCCGGGTATTACAGAGTATGAGTTTTCAGGATTCGACAAGAAGGACCTTCGAAAGTACTTCCGGGATTTCCGCCATTTCAACTTCCAGTGTGCTCTGCCGGATTGCATCCACAATGATGAACCCGGTTGCAAGGTTCGAGACGCGGTCGGTGAGGGCGACATTCTAAATGACCGGTACGATACCTATCTGAAAATTCTGGAATCGCTGACCTGATCTTGCGGAATGTCGGACGGCTTGCTGTGGGCATTCTCGAATTGGCTCGAACTCAGGGAGTCAAGCAAGCAGACATTTGGATTGAATCCGCTGAAAAAGTAACCTACCATTCCGATCCTCTTCGCATCCTTCATCAAACGCGAAGGGATGCTGTGGCTGCGCTTCGTGTCGCCGACGGATTCCGCGTCGGCGCCGCTCAAACCAATCAGATTACAGAATCCGCCATCCAGTCTCTTGTTGACCAGGCAAAGCAGTCGGCTCTCCGCACTGCCGACGGACCCGGCTTGATTCTGAATAACACGAGCGTCGATCCCATAAGCAATGAGCAAGAAATCGATTTAACCTCCTGGGTTACTTCGATTCCTGAGGATTTGGAAGTCAGGCCTATAGTGCGGTTGGACGGTATCACGACCAGTGTTGCATTTGGCAATTCCAGCGGGGTACTTTCGACGTTTAAGAAATCGCATTTTCAACTGGCGGTTGAATCCCGCGGCTCCGGCGAACGATGCCGGCGGTTATGGACCGCCACCAGTCTGTCGGATTTGCCGTCATTTTCGACAGCCGTTGATGAAACACGACGCTGGCTTGGTCATTCCAAGATTCGTAATTTGCAATTGCCATCGTCAATAACTTTCGTTTTGACCTCCCATGCAGCGGGGAGATTTCTGGAGACGGTTTCGGCTATGTTCAGCGGTGAACTTCGCGACCAATCATCGCTTCATCTCGGGGAATCGGTTGCTATTGACCAATTGAACATAACGGACGATCCGACCGACTTCAGTTCTCCCGGAGGAGTGCCCTTTGACGGGGAAGGAACGCCGACAAGACGTCTGAATGTCATACAGAATGGAGTCTTTGCAAACAGAATGCAGAATCTCGAATCCGCCCGTTTTTTCCAAACAGTCTCAACGGGTCATGCCAGGCGCACTTTGCCGACAGTTCCGACGATCGGCGCTCATCAATGGAGGATGAGCCCGGGGAATGCGGCTCCGGATTCCTTGTGGTGTCAGTTGCCGATGGGACTACTTGTTACCGATCTGGATGAAATTACACTTGACGCCGGATCGGGCAGGATTAGCATGCCGGTCGATGCGATCGTGGTTCAAGGGGGGGTGCTCGAAGGCCGTGCAGGAGGAATCGTTGCGGAGGGAATTGTCCAAGATTGGTTAAAGGCGATTTCAGGAATGGGGAATGATGTCTCTCAAAGCGGTCGCTTCCTTGCTCCAACGCTTCGGATCGAAAATGTCACAATCAGGGGCGGCCAAGCTCCTTCTTGAACAGTTCGTAGATAACAACCTGGGATCGAATTTTCTTTTTTTCATTTTTCACACGCATGGCGATGCCTTCCGGCAGGAGTTTCCGGGCTTTCACGTTGTCGGCAAGTTGTATTTGCAGAATATTCCACAACAAATTCTGGTACTTTGGTTCTTTAATCGGGAAAGCCACTTCAATTCTCTGATCCAGGTTTCGGGGCATCCAGTCAGAACTTGCCAACCAATATTCCGGCTGGGAGTCATTTTGAAAATAGAAGATTCTCGCGTGTTCCAAGAATCGATCGATGATACTCACGACTTCAATATTTTCACTTACCCCTTTGATACCCGGCTTCAAACAACAGATTCCCCGAATGACCAACTTGATGGTGACCCCCGCCTGACTGGCTCGGAAAAGCTCCAGAATGATCGTTTTGTCGACCAACGAGTTCATTTTAGCAATAATGAGGGCAGGCTTTCCATCCCGGATATTGCTGACCTCACGGCGAATCTTGTTGACAAAAGTTTCCCTCAACTCTGTGGGGGCAATTTTGATTCGATGAAATCTTGGCGGAGCGGAATATCCCGTAAGAACATTAAAAAGGTTGGTCAGGTCTTCACCAAATCGAGGATGTGCGCTGAACAGCCCAATGTCTCCGTATGTGACAGACGTACGATCGTTGTAATTGCCGGTACTCAAATGGCAATATCGTCTGATTTTGGTTTTCTCCTGTCTGATTACCAGACAGACCTTGCAATGGGTCTTAAGCCCGGCCATACCATACATAACGTGGGCTCCCGCGTCCTCCAGCTTCTTCGCCCAGGTAATATTGGCTTCTTCATCGAAACGTGCTTTCAGTTCGACGAGCACGGCAACCTGCTTACCGCGTTCGGCTGCAAGTTGCAGGGCCTGGGCGATTTCCGAATCGGCCGCGATTCGATACAGGGTCATCTTGATCGCGAGTACTTTTGGATCTTCGGCAGCTTCGCGTACAAACCGGGTAACATAACTGAAGCTCTGGTATGGATGATGCACCATCACATCTCCGTGCCGTATCACGCTGAACATATCCGTTCCGGTTTCAAACTCTCTGACCATCGTCGAAGGAATTGGGATGTCTTTCAAGTCGGGTTTATCCAGCTCATTGTAGAGTTGCATAAGGTCTCCGAGGCCAATAGCGCCTTTTGCGGGGTACAGATCCTCCGCTTCCAGATCGAGTTCTTTGATAAGGAGTTTAAGGATCTTGTCGGAAATATCGTCTTCATATTGCAAACGAACGGCAGCGCCTTTTCGCCGATTGCGGAGCGATTCAGCAATGGTCTTGATCAAATCTTCAGAAGGGTCCTCATCATATTGCAGATCAGAGTCTCGAGTAACCCGCACCGTGAAACAACCCACGGTATCGTACCCTCTGAAAAGATCGTTCACACAGACCCGGATCAGGTCTTCAATCGACATGAAGTGATATTCTCCGTTGGCAGAGGGTAGCCGGACAAAGCGGGGAATCACCGACGTTGAAACAGGGATCACGACCAGATTTGTTTTTGGCAGTTTGCTTTCAACTGAGGGCCGGACTTCCGCAATGATGCAGAGCGTGCGATTGGTTAAATGGGGAAAAGGATGACTGGGATCTATGGCCAGCGGAGTTAGAATAGATGAAACGGTATTATTGAAAAAATCATGAACAAAGATAGTCTGGTCCGGATTGAGGTCCTCTGCCTTCAGGAGACGGATATTTTCTTTCTTTAACAAAGGGAGAAGAGTGTTGAAAAAATATTCCCTCTGGATCTCCACCAGGTTTCTGATTCTACGGCTCATTTCGTCCATGACTTCACGAGGGAGCATCCCGTCCGGGCCGCGACTCAGTACATTAGCGTCAATCTGCCTCCGAACGCCGGCAACGCGTACCATGAAAAACTCGTCAAGGTTGGAACTGAATATGGCGAGGAACTTGAGTCTTTCAATCAGAGGAACCGTTGGATCCTGTGCTTCCTCGAGCACCCGGCGGTTGAATTCGAGCCAACTTAGTTCACGGTTGGTAAAATGCTCACTCTTGTCGAAGGTCTTCGGGCTGTAGACGCCCCCTTCTTTGTCGGTATCGGTTTTTTCGGAAGGGGAAATGGTGGCCGGCAAGCTCATAATTTTGAAAGATATGAATATTTAGCTTTCTATTCAAGCTTTCTCGCTGATCAGAGGCGGTTCCCCTTGTGATTATGGTCAACCGTTCTTACTTTTGACTGATTCGGCATGTGCCTTGGAGGTCTTGTATGTTTCGTTTCATTCGAAGATTAGTAACGCTGGCAATAGTTCTCGTTGTGGTCTTGGTTTTGGTTATCGTTTTCCTTCCCAGGAAGTATGAACGTGAGTACTTGGTCCATATTGACAAGCCAAGGCCATTGGTCTTTGAGAGGGCAAAGAATCTGAAATCCTGGAACTTGGCTGCTACCATGGATGGCATTGACCTCGATATGGCCAAGGGACTCAATACTCCAGACGGGCTGCCGGGTGTCGATAGTCTGCGCGATGCCTTGAAGGGATTTGCAGAACTTGCCAACATTCAATGTAAACTGATCCGGGTGGAAGAGCCCCAGTCGTTGGTATATGAGCTGGTCGGCGGTCCTTTGGACGGCCTGAAACCAAAAATGACCTTTATGGAGGTCGAAGATAAATCGACACTGGTTTCCCTGACGGAGTCGTACCAGTTTGTGGGGCTCCTGGGCGGGATTAAAGCATTCAGCGCAAAATTTGCAATGGATAAACTCAATGCGCGTAACATGGAAAACCTGAAAACCCTTTGTGAAAACACCCCATAGCCTTCGAACCTACTTTGATTTGACGGGCCGCAATCTTCATGTAGACGGGGTCGACGTTGAACGATTGGTCAGTCAATATCGTTCACCGCTATATGTTTACGATCTGTCGATTCTTCGGCAAAAGTACGATCTGCTGCGGTCCGCCATGCCGCCACACCTCAAGATATTTTATGCGGTAAAAAGTAATCCCAACCCCGCTCTGATCAGGGTTTTGCTGGAAAAAGGTTGCGGTTTTGACGCGGCGTCAATCGGTGAATTATACTTGCTATCAAGACTAAAAGTGCCGGGCAATCAAATTCTATTCACCGGACCCGGCAAACGGGATGAGGAGTTGGCATTTGCGCTGTCTCTCGGCATCCGTTCGTTCAATTGTGAGTCCACGGGCGAAATCCTCAGACTCAACCAAATTGCTGAGCAGGCTGGGCTCGTAGCCAATATTGGTTTGCGCATTCATACGGAGAGTGCCATTGAAGAAACGACACCCATTATCGGCGGGCACTCCATAAAAAAATTCGGCGTAGACGAAGCCCAGATCGATGGTGCGGTAGACTTGTGCGCAAAACTACCCTGTATTCGGTTGCGTGGAGTTCACGTTTTCAATGCATCGCAGATTCTTGACCACCAGGCACTCGCTGAAAACACGCGTTCTATTCTACATACGGCCCGCGAACTTGCTTCAATGCACCACTTAAAGTTGGACTATATCGATGTGGGAGGAGGTTTGGGAATTCCATACGATGAAAACGAGAAGGAGTTGGACATCGTTGCGCTTGGCAAACTTTTTGATGACATCAAATCAAAGGAGTCGGAGATCGATTGGATACTGGAACCGGGACGGTATTTGTCCGGTGAATGCGGAATTTTGTTGACCAAAGTAATTGATGTAAAAAAAACCTCCGGTCATACGTTTGTCATTACGGATGCCGGCATAAATACCTTTCTCAGACCGGCCCTGGTCGGTCAGAATCATCCGGTCGTCGTGGCGAATCGTATGGACGAAGAGGCCACACATCCATGCACCCTTGTTGGGCCCCTTTGCACCTCGCTGGACACAATCGGAAACGAGGTTCTTTTGCCCGAGATGCATGTCGGTGATACCTTGGCATTTTTCAACGCCGGTGCGTACGGGTTTACCGAGTCCATGCCTTATTTTCTCAGTCATCCAATTCCAGCGGAGATCGTTATTGAAAAGGGTCTAACCCGCGTTTCTCGAGTCCGTCAGGAGCCGGTCGACTATTTGGAAAGTTTATTTACTATTTGAGTTGGTATTTTAAAGTCCAGTTATTCGCAGCAAACAGGAGTCCTCATGTCAGAAGAAAGAAAAGTTCAGGAAATTCAAATCAGTTTTGCCCCCGAGAAACAGGGAGGTGTCTATGCCAACAACATGGTAGTGGCACACAGCAAAGAAGAGTTCATCCTCGATTTTATGCTGGTTACGCCGCCGTCCGGCGTGGTCAATGCCAGAATAATAATGAGTCCGGGCCATGTCAAACGGGTGATCGCGGCCCTGGCGCAAAATTTACGTCATTACGAAGAACAGTTTGGCAAGATTGAAGAAGCGAGTGAACCCAAGAACCCGTTTGGTTTTCAGGCGTGATGACGGTGCGTCCGAAAGTCGTAGATATTCATATCCATATTCAACCCTGGTGGCAATTAAAGCCGGAGATTAGGGACAGAATGGCTGCCGGCAAGGATGATTTCGAGGGACTATTGGATTTGATGAAAAACCCGGCGCATTTGATCAAGATCATGGACGATTCCGATATTGAAAAAGTGGGATTGATCAATTACGTCAGCCCTGACCTTATGGGATTTGACGAAACATCCAATGATTTTTCTGCGGAGTATCAAAAATTTGCACCCGATCGGTTCATTGCGTTCGGCTCCGTACACCCGAGGTTCGTAAAGGACGCGGACGCTGAAATCCACCGTTTGATTCAGGACCTTGGAATACGGGCTGTCAAAATTCATCCTCCGCACCAACTGTTTTATCCGAACGACTACCTTTCTGGAATGAAGAATCTTGAGGTCGTTTATCGACGTTGCGAGGAGTGGGGTATTCCCGTGATGTTTCACACCGGCACCAGTTTTTTTTCGGGAGCGAGGATCAAATACGGCGATCCCATGTGTCTCGACGACGTGGCATTGGACTTTCCGAAACTCAAGATGATCATGGCGCATGGAGGGCGTCCGTTGTGGATGGACACGGCTTTTTATCTGCTTCGGAGGCACCGCAATTTGTGGCTGGATATTTCGTCTATTCCGCCGAAAAAGTTGATCAGCGATTACTTTCCCCGCTTGGAAGAGGTTGCCGACCGGACGCTTTTTGGAACCGACTGGCCCGGACCGATGGTCCAAGATATCCGCAAAAATGCGGACGAATTTCTTTCCCTTCCGTTGTCGGAAAAAGCGAAAAAGGGGATTATCCGGGAAAATGCGCTGAAGTTATTTGAATCTCACTGAAAAATCGTTTACTTTTTTACCGTAACTGAGATTTATCGTTGCACGGCCAATTTTGATGGAGAGTTGAATGAATGTTAGGTGCTGGCTCGTTCTGCTGACGGTCTCGATGCAGGCGTGGGTCTATTCGCAGGATAAACCCGTCGTGGCAGTCCTTGATTTCAAGAATACGACCGGAAAATTCTTCCTGGATGAGATGGCTCGTGGTTTTTCGTCTCAACTCAAGACGGAGCTCTCACAGGAGCATTCTTTGGTCATCGTTGAACGTCAAAAAATCGAAGATATTCTGAAGGAACAGGATTTCGTGCTCAGCGATCTGTCTTCGGATAAAGACAAACAAACTAAGGTTGGAGACCTGCTCGGGGCTGACTATGTAATTACCGGAGATTTGTCGGAGAGTGGTGAACTCATTCGCGTGGACGTGGCAATCACCAGAATTTCGACGGGCCAGGTTATTGGAGAAAAGGTAAGTGGGCCTTCCAAGTCGAGCTCCCATGTGATGGCCCGTCTGTTGGCCAACAACATAGTTTTTCAACTTACCGGCAACGGTCGTAGAATAGAATCGATAAAACTGAAGGGTTCACCTACGACAGCATGGCTTACCGCTACTGGTGTCCTGACGCTTGGCTCACTCGTTGCATGGAATAACGCCCAGAAATACCGGACCGACTATCAGCATACCACTGACTTTTCGAAAATGCAGGACACCTACAAGCGCGCCAATCGATGGCATAAAGCGGCACCGGGCCTAACGGTTGCAGCCGGTGTTGCAGCCGTTACCTGGGTTTATTTGTTTATCAAGAATCGTTCTTCAAATCTTGAAGTACTGGCCGACGACGGAAACAGGTCTGTGGATCATCTGGTTATTCAGCCAATGCTGGATTCCGACGGTCAGCGGGGTATTCAACTTTCTATACCGTTTTAAGTCCGTGCAAAGGAATAATCTTATGACCCGAACTTTTTGGCTGGCTATCGCTCTTTTGATTCCGGGATGCAAGGATCTTGCCCATGACAATCCGCTCGATCCAAATAATCCTGATGGCAAAGCTGACCAGATCGTTGTCGTAGAAAATTACATCATTAAGAACACGAAGAGTGGAACGGTAGCCCCTCCATACAATCAGTACTCACAGGATGCATTGTATGGACTTACGGACATATATGATGAGAGGATGCTCATTTTGGAGTATCACATGATTCCTGTTGACACGGCCTATCAGGATTCACTCGCAACTGCCGACAACGAGTTTCGTTACGTCAATGAATATCAGGGCGGAGCAAACAGGGGGTTTCCTCACACGTTTTTTAATGGGAAGCAAAAGGCCATCCAGGGCGCTTCCAATTCAGACTTGGTGCGTACCAGATATCAAGCCGTTCTGGATTCAGCCACGGCCCAGAAAGTCGGTTTTTTTTGCTACGCGGAGCAGAGCATTTCCGGATCTATGCTTACTATTGATGTGCAACTCGTCCGTTATGGTACAGAAACGAACTTGGAAGATGTAAGAATTGAATATATTGTCTTCGAGAATAAGGGCGGAAGCAGCCAGTTTACCGTTCGAAAGATTCTCGCGCCAGCGTCCGCGAGCCTTCCAGCTGGAAAGATCTTTGAGCCCCCGGCCAAAAGCGTTGACATAGCCGGTTTCGACGTATCCAAGACGGGAGTGGTGGTAATGATCAAGGATCCCACTTCGAAGAGGGTATTGCAGGCCAACTTAGCTGTAAGGAGAAATTGAAATCATGTTCAATAGAGTAATGATTGTATTGGCCCTCTGGGCCGGCTGCGACAGCAACGGCGGCGGGGGATGCAGTTCTCCGGTAGGCGACGATGCAACCAAGCCGGTTATTGATGAGGTAAAGGCAGTCAGTTCGACTGTGATTGCCGGGGATACCACATCTGTTGCTGGTACCGCCCGTGATCTCAACGGGGAGATGTTGGACTACGTTTGGAGTAAAAGCGCCGGTACATTTGAAGGTCCGCTCACGAACTCTTCCATCATCTGGCGTGCACCTGCCCAAGTCGGCAACAAGACGGTTACGCTTGTTGTAGTGAATGAATCAGGGAAGAGTGCGACAAAATCTGTGACCATTATGGTTACCAACGTTCCGACGCCGATTGTTATTATAGACTACCCCACCGCTGCTGACTTCATTCCATCCAGCGCTGGAACTGTAAATATCCAGGCTCGAATAACCAATACTTCAGATGTGGATAGTGCGAAATGCTTCATTGATGGTACGTTTTTGGCCAAGCTAAGCAACACACAGAATCCGACATTTGCCTGGAATGTGTCTGGGCTCAGCGGTCCGCACCGCGTAACCGTCCAAGCTTGGTCCGATTTTGCAGTTCCTGGGCAGCAAAAAACTGATTCTGCTTTTGTAACCGTTAATATCGAGGGGACGATAGGCAAGCCTGTTCGCTAAAGGTCGTTGATTGCAGCAAACTTTCTGAAAAGGCCACGCAAGTGGTCTTTTTTGCTGTACATACCTCTTCCAAGACCCTAAAAATCGTTGACAAAGCATGGGCATTTACCTATATTGCGGAGCCTTTGTGAAAAAATGGGCAAACGTTCTCTAACAATTGTTTTTATTGAGCCTGGAGGCTAAAATTCCTCACAAGAAAGAAAGTACTCTTTTTGGCTAGAGACCCGAGATCTTCTCACAAATATGTGACCCTGTTGGTCATGTTTGATGCGAGTTCTGATCCTAAGAGCCTGCGCATGCGTACCACGCATTTGAAATGGCTGATTGGATTGGCGGGATTGGTTTTTTTGGTCTTTGTGACAGGGTTGGTCTATTACTACGGTTCCGCCTACAAGATCTTCTACTACGACGAGATTGAGGAAAAATACAGGCAGTTGGCCCGCGACAACGTTCGCATCATGCAGATTGAAAAGCAATATCGGCAGGTCAAGCAGGAAAATGAGAAAATACGTCGGGTTTTTGGCTTTCTGGGTCGCTCTGCAGACTCCTTGAGAGTCCTGTCACCTGGTGTTCCTGCTTCCGATGTAGGATCGGAAGTCATTTGGTCGGAGTCTCAACCGGCAGGGATCAAGTATTCGGATGAAAGTCGATTCGCAACGGCAGATTATTTCACCTATTCAAAGGTCGTGCCGTCCATCATGCCGGTCAACAGTCGGTTTGTTGCCCGGGGCTACGAGCAGATACCAACGGAGGAAATGTTGTCAAAATCAGCACATTTGGGATACGATATAGTCGCGGAAGCAGGGTCACCGGTGAAAGCCGCATCCGACGGTTGGGTAATTCTGGCGGACTGGATGGATGACTCTGGCAATACCGTGATGATCTACCACGGGTTTGGGTACTTTAGCGTTTATAAGCATAACCAGCATCTCCTCTGCAAAGAAGGTCGATTTGTCAGGGGTGGAGAAATAATCGCCACCGTTGGACGAACCGGTTATCAAACGAGTGGCAATCATTTACATTTTGAAATTTGGAAAGACGGGATACCTCAGGATCCCGGAGACTACATCCCAGGACTTCGAGATGCGCTCGAAGCAGGAAACCCATTACCCAACTAGGATTTTATGAGCAAAGAACGAAATCCGGAAGCCTCCATGGGGGGAGCCAACTTTAATTTGATCGGCCGTGGCACCGTGATGATCGGCTCAATTACCGCTTCTTCCAGCGTGCGCATCGAAGGAGAAGTCAAGGGCAAGGTTGTGTGTCACGATCTCGTGACCATAGGCTCCAGTGGAGCAATTGAAGGGGATGTGGACGCAAAAAATCTCGTGGTTGGAGGGCGTGTTCTTGGGAACGTCTCCGCACAGGAAAAATTAGTAATGGAAGCCCAGTCGAGCGTGACGGGAGACATCCGGGCCAAGAAGCTGGTTGTTCAGGAAGGCGCCTCTTTTGACGGCAGGTGTTCCATGAAGGAAACAAAGGATAAATCCATGACCATGGCAGATGCCCCCAAAGAAAACGAGTTGAAGATCCTCAAAGGATAATGTGAAGGACGAGGAGGGACATCCAACCCGGAAATTGTCCAAGACAACACGTGAATTGGGTCCGCTTCTTACTTGGGGTTGGCAATTTGCATTGACACTCGGTGCCTTGGCT
>JAGQUY010000475.1:1392-3188 GCA_020438245.1 Bacteroidota bacterium | reverse complement strand
GTTCACCCGCGGACTCCGCAACCTCTTTAAGGAGCGGCGCCACGACGAATATGATGAAACGCTTGACTATCTTGGCACGGTAAAACGTTCAACGGGTTCAATATTTCTTGTGCTGTACTTGTAGGTTTATTCCGGAAATACAGATGGTGACATGTAAGAAATCCGTACTAGGATGGTTTGTGTTGGGCGCAATGCTGTCGATGCCCTTCGGTGATCGTTTGTGTTCGCAGGAAGAACTCTCCATAACGATCGTGGCCGGGCCCAATGCGGCTTGGGCTGTCACCAAGAAAACTGGACAAGAAGCAAAGTCTGGATTGGGTTTCTCAGCGGGCGGAGGTGCAGACGTAAAGATTATTAATCGTCTTGGAATTGAGGTCCAAGCCGTATGCAGTTATAACAAAGCCGATTTCAAATTAACAACTTTCGGTGGAAACTATTTTGCGGACGGAAACCAGAGAATTGTTTTCGTCGATGTACCTGTTCTACTTACGTACAAGGTCGGATTGGGCGTCCCCATTACATTGAAAGCTGGTGGGGTTTTATCATGGCCGATTTACGCGCGCACAAAAAACACCTCAGGGTCATATGCCTATTCACTCCGGAATGAGTTTTTTTTTCAGTCAATGGACCATGGGCTTGCCCTGGGAGCACAGATCGATATATCCAAGCGACTAGGCTTGGATTTTAGGTTCCACAGAGGATTAAACAGTTTATTCCGGTATTATGGGACTTATAATCCTGGCAAAGCTTGGAGGTCAACTGCCAGTACCATGATTGTCGTTCGTCTGTGAGTTCATCCTAAACGGCCCGACTTGACTTTTCGACGCCTTTCTTGCATATTGGTCGCCTCTTTCCCCTATGGTTTGGGGGGAAGAAACGATGACCAATAAACCCTCTTCAGAAAACCTCTCCCAAGGAACCGGGCGTTCCAGCAGTACCGAGAAAAACGATCCGACGTTGACGGATTCTAAGTCCGACTTCGAACGTGTTGAAGCGCGAATCGAAAAAAAGATTCGCAAGTACAGTGCTGCAGAGATCACCATTTTCGGTTTTCTGGCGGTTATTCTCGTGGGATCCTTCGCTGTCTATTTGACTGAAAATATCGGAGGCCAGTCTCTTTCCGTCGTGGATGCTGTTTTTATGTCAACGTCGGCGGTATGTGTGACCGGTCTGGCGTCGGTAGATTTCAGCGAGTGGAGTTTTGCGGGACAGGTAGTCATCATGGTGCTCATTCAGATCGGCGGATTCGGTGTCGTCACCGCTTTTCGGTTGCTTTGGGTCGGGCGTGCCAGCGATCTGTCACCCGGGTCTGCCATGACCCTTGAATCATTGTTGGATGTCGAGGGCGGACGCACCACGCTCCTTCAAATATTGGCGTCCACTGCAAAACTGACGCTGGCGTTTGAGTTCCTCGGTTTTCTGGTCATGTATGGACACCTCAAGACCCATCTCCCCGAAGACGTTTCGGCGCTCTGGTTTTCGGTTTTTCATACCGTCTCCGCTTTTAATAACGCGGGTTTTGGTTTGTATTCCGACAGTCTCGTACAATTCCAGGGCGACAAGGTGCTCAACCTGATTATAGCCGCACAAATCATTGTGGGTGGCATCGGTTATCCCGTGCTCCTCGGGCTTGAGCGACTCGCGCTCTTGATCATTCACAGGGCGTTTAGTTTTACGGAAGTGGTGGTGGAGATGGTAGCGATTCGAAAACCGGAACGACTTCCTTTCATCGAGCCGGTCTATAATCTGATCGATCGGGCTCGAATCCGAGCGAAGAGTATCAACGAAGAATTGGC
>JAGQUY010000475.1:0-1337 GCA_020438245.1 Bacteroidota bacterium | reverse complement strand
CCGGCATGGCGTTCACCCTGCTGTTTGAACATAATGATCCAAATTCCCTTGGAATGATGACGATGGGAGATAAACTGATGGCGGCTTTTTTCCAGTCCGTTACCACGAGAACCGCCGGATTCAACACCGTCGACATTGCCAC
Source organism: Bacteroidota bacterium (assembly GCA_020438245.1). Taxonomy (GTDB): domain Bacteria; phylum CLD3; class CLD3; order SB21; family SB21; genus JAGQUY01. The sequence goes on along the minus strand of JAGQUY010000475.1, from coordinate 1,195 downwards.
GTTACAAACCCGGACGCTGTTGATGTTTATCCTGCTCATGTTCATCGGAGCCGGGCCTCAGGGTACAGCGGGTGGAATCAAAATTCCAACGTTTGTGACCATGTTGGGATATATTCGAAGTTCGTTTCGGGGGCGCAACCGAGTCAGTATATATCGTTACGTGGTGAGCAAAGTCTCTGTGGCGAACGCTGTGAAGCTATATGTAATGAGTTCAACTTTTGTTTGTGCTGCAACGCTATTAATGGCAGCTGTTGAAAGCCAGTTTTCCCTTATGCAAATGACTTTCGAGGTGGTCAGTGCATTCGGAACAGTGGGACTGTCGACCGGAATCACTACCTATTTATCAGCCGCCTCAAAAATATTGCTCGTGCTCACGATGTTTACCGGTCGCGTAGGTCTACTGACGATTGGCAGTGCCATCATAAAACCGCTCCGCGAAGCAGCGCCAACCGGAGCTTGGAAAGATGACGGAATGAAGTTGCAGATTGGTTAGGTTTTACTCGTTCCGATCAAAGCGCATCCGGTAGAAATAAAAAAGGCCGTCGACGTAATCGACGGCCCCTGCGTGGATCCAACCCCTAAAAGAGGCTGGACTCTCTTCTGCCTAACCAAGGAGAAGAATTTATATCCCGTCTGTCCAGCGAACCCAGGCACCGGTGGCCCAGTTGGTGGAAGAGTTGAATGCACCGCGATACGTCGCATTGACATCAAAAAATCCGTCGCTTGGAGGAGTGGCTCCATTGGACAGGGCCGGCGAACCGGCCATGAGACGATAGTCGTTTTGGCCTGCATTGCTAAAATTTGGATTGCCGAACGTAACGCTGTTTGCAGCGGCGCCATAGACGGTTGAATCCGTTGCACTGCCAAAACCGCCGTTGGCATTGTTACCGGCAATATTATTATTGTAGAGAACGACATTCTTCACGGACAGGGTACCTGAACGGTAGTTGCCTCGTGTGGCGTCGTTGGCTACCGAGCTGTCCAAACGGAAAGCGGCACCGTCGAAGTTGGCGATGACAAAGTTGCGGTAGGTTCCCTTAAGGTCTTCACGAAGACGGAGGCCCGCATTCGCATCCGAAGCATCCTTAGGGCCGCCGAAACCGACGACCGTCACGTTGTAAATGGTCGGATTGGTTTCCGTACCCGAACCGATCGTCGCACGGCCATCATTCTCAAAACCGTTGTCGGCACCAGG
>JAGQUY010000474.1 GCA_020438245.1 Bacteroidota bacterium | reverse complement strand
GCCGTTGCAATGATTTTCGTGATCCATTTTGGACTCTTCATGCCGTAACAGCCCGGCTGAATTAAACGAAGCGGGAAGCCGTGATCGCGACCCAACTTCTTTCCATTCATTTCATAAGCGAGGATAGATCCCGATCCAAACAGCTGATCGATAGAGGAGGACGAAGTGAATATATCTGCGCACTCGAAGATCAGGCGGTTTGCCCCAGGATCAAGCATCACTTCGGCAAGCAGATCCTCCAGTAAAAAACCCTTCCAGACTGCATTTCCTATTTGCTCCCCACCCGGTTGATTGCCAATACAAGCCAGGGTCACCATATATTCTTTCGAAGGACGTGATTTTAGAGCCGAGTAACTCCATGCACGCGGCTTGGAAACCATACCTTCCATGATCAACTGCCAGTCGCGTTCTTTGATTCTGGGCGAATCGCCCACACTCTGAACGTAGAAATCCCTATTCGATGTTACTGGGATATCTGTTTCTGGGATAATTTTCTTGCCTCTGGCGGAAAATGCCATGCGAATCGGTAAGAGATAGGCGCCAAAAGCACCAAGGGTCAATTTAAGAAGAACCCTTCTGGTCATTTCTCACAGTCGGCCAGCGGACAAACGGCCTGTATTGGCAGAGTAAAGTACAGCACATCGTTTATTCGAACGGATCTGCCCTTCTTGCACTCCTGAGGATTTTCAACACGATAACATCCTGCTTCAAAATCGCGACAGATTAACTCCCTCGGCAAGATAACTTCGAGATCGGGCAGATTTATTGGCGTTGATGGATCCGGCCGTAGTATCATTTTCTCAGTTTATTTTTCAAGAAACTGATTTCATGCCTGATTTCTTTGAAAAGATAACGATTGAGATCATCTGCAAGAGGAAGATACCGTTTTTCGGATTCGGTTACGTACCTTCGGATTTTGGATTTATTCTGGCTTTGTCGGAGGGAACGCAGATTGTCCAAGCGATCACACAGTTTAAGCAGACGTACGGACTCATCGGCAGCTACGATAGCCTGGAAGTAAACTCTCTTGGCATTGACCCACTTGGGATCTTTCGTCAACAGTTTGACCATTTGGGCCACGGTTTCATTGAAATTGTTCTTTATCTCACGCACTGTAATATCGCAATCCTCAATGACATCATGCAGTAACGCAGCACAGATCATATCTGCCTTCATAGTCATCAATTCATGCATCAAAATATTGGCTACGCGGATGGGATGTATGACGTAGGGGGGACCTTCGTCCCGCGTTTGACCGTTGTGGGCAAGCTTGGCGAAGTCGAAGGCTTTGAAGACCCGTAATTTCTCATTCCGAGGAAATTTATATCTGCTTACATAGGCGAGAAAGCGGCCGTCGACGTAATTAAGATCATTGTAATGATCAAAAAGATCATCCTCACGACGGGATACAATCGCTTTTCTGGTCGCCATGATTTGCTCGTGAGTTCAGTCAGTGAAAATCAACAAGAACTTGCTGAATGGATTGCTTTAAATAAACAATTGTACAACCCAAAGGATCATGATCAATAACGCGATCTGTTCAGAGAACCTCGACGGGCTGTCGTCCGTTAAAACCTTCTTCTATCGTATGCCAAAATAAAATGTCTTCTTCGTTGAACTTCCAACAAAGATAGACTTCTTCTCCACTTGCACGCAAACTTGGAAAATCAATCAATCCGTCCTCGATACTTTTGATCAGGATACCGCGCTCCTCAAAATCACGAACGATGTCAATCAACTCCTCAAGCTCTCTTGGATGGAATTTGGCGCCGTTGGGACCCAGGCCTCCAAAATAGGCGTGTTTATATATGTCGTAGTTAAGTTCGTTAAGCTGTGACTTGAGTTCAACCAGTCTTCCACATTGATTACGTACCGTTTTCAGAAGATTGCGCGCCTCAATAAGGGAAAAATGGCGCTTATGCAGATACGCGGTCATGGTCAATTTTTCAGATCGTCCCGTTCCCCCTCTTCTTCAGACCACTGATGCATCAGACTGTCGAAAAAGAATTGCGAATAGTCCGCCAGAATACGGATCATCTGCTTTTGGGTATCAGAGTCAATATTATGCGTGGTGCACCAGTTAAGCAGGTAGTTATTGAAGTACATTTCTGCCACGTCCCGAAATTCTTCAGATTCAACAGGATTAGAATACGAAAACCCTTCAATCACAATCACAACTCCTCTGGAATAGGTTGAAGGTAAACCAACACCTTCGAACATGCAAGGCCTTTATCGCCTTGTTTTTGGCCTATCATCCTCTTAATTTGAGAAATGAGACGGAAATCATCAAAGAGAAGTGAGAAGGTCTGCATTATCGGCGCCGGTCCGGTGGGTCTTGCATGGGGTCGGGCCTTGAATAGGATCGGTTGTAAGATCTCCTGTGTAATTAGCAGGAAGTTGTCGCACGCCAAGCGACTCGCCAAGGATGTAGGCGCGGCGGAAGCCAGTAATCGAATCGAAAAGTGTTGTGGATCAACGATTGTATTGCTATGCGTCCCTGATCATGCGATCAAAGAGGTTTCAGACCAATTGCTGAACGTTCACTTTACCTCTTCCCGTGTCGTCGTTGCACACTGCTCTGGCAGCAGGTCTTCCGTCCTGCTGGAATCCTTGAAGTCAAACACGTCCGCGGTCCTATCTGTCGCATCTGCGCACCCGATGCAAACATTTCCCCGCAAGCTGATGTACACGGACACATGGGACCCGATCCGTGATATCTGTTTTGGGTTGGAAGGAGATATTGCCGCAAAGACAAGACTACGGAACCTCATAAAGGCCTTGCACTGTCGGTCGATAACTATTTCCCCCGATTCAAAGGCCCTGTACCACATGGGCGGAGTGATCGTCTCCAATTTCTTACACGCCAACTACCATGCGGCAAGAAAGCTCTATAAAGGGATCGGTATAAATGCCAGCCAAACCAGACTAGTACTGGGCCCTATTCTGTTTGAAACACTCCGGAACATCCTGTCTAATCCTTCGTCTATTATGTTAACCGGGCCTGCCTCCCGAGGGGACCATAAGCTTCTAGGCCTACAGTCGTCGGAGATAAAAAAAGCGTTGCCGACCTATCAGCGTGCTTTTGTGGCGCTGACCGCCTATTGCCGGTTGTTGTCGGAGGAAACCAGATGAAAATGATACTGTTTTTATGCCCGATTCTGCTCTTCTTGAGTGCCTGCAGAGAGCCTCTCATTGTTTCTGAAGATGAGGAGAAACAGCAGCTCTTGATGGGCAATTGGATTTTGTCAGACGCTGTTCCCCCCACGACATCTACGATCTTTCT
>JAGQUY010000473.1 GCA_020438245.1 Bacteroidota bacterium | reverse complement strand
TGACCACCAGAATCGATGACCGTATTAGAAACCACACACTGCGTGGGGTTGCGCTCAATGGCCAAAAAGCCATTGAGCGTGTTGAAGTCAGTCTGGATGACGGTCTAACGTGGCAGGAGGCCAACTTGGAACAAACGGAAAGGTCAGTAGTTTGGTCGCAGTGGTCATTGGATCTTGGCGATAGAAAGGGAGATTTGACGGTCGTCTGCAGGGCGATCAATCAAGATGGAGAAACACAGAATCCCAAAGACAGTAATCCCTTTCCGGACGGCGCCTCTGCGCCCGACCGGCAACGTTTCAGGCTTTTGTGATTTTAGGAGGTCAATTTGAACCCATGTTTTTGGCAACAAACGGTATTCTCGTACGAAAGCCGCGAGATGCGGGAGAGAAGCGGCAAATTGACGGTCAAAGGAAACCATTGATACTGCCGTATTTTGGTTAGAGGAAGGCAGATTCCCGGCAGACGAATTTTAGTCGTTGATGCTACGGATGGAAGCCTGTCACCGGCGTTATTCTTATAGACGATTCAGGAATGAACCAATTGTCTCAGGCCGTGTCGATCCAGAGGTGCGGTTTTGCAATGACGTTGAAATAAAATCGCCTATAGATCTTGTGGGGATGTGCTTTGGCCTAGTTAGCAACTCACCCAATGGCGCCAAGAATTCGGTGATGGTGAGAACGTCTTTGCTGAAATAGGACTCGACGGCCGTGGAGGCCTGTCTTCTTTGTTTGGACGACAAACCGTAGAACTGCTTCAGCAGTTCGGCTGCTCGTTCTGTTTCCGGGAATATCGTTTCGGCGGCCATTACTCGTTTCCCATCTCAGCTTTGATCTTTTGGAATGCCTCAAGCGGTTGATAGTTGGTCCCAATAAGGTTCCGAACCTGCTGCACAACGGTTTCATTGTCCAGAAGAAAACTGCACCAATCGTAGTTTTCGCAACTGCAAGTAATTTCAATGCTGGCCAGATTCATTCCTGAAACAGCGCTGAAAATGGAGGCAAGGAAGCCTGCGTAAAAGTCGCACGATGTCGACGGCATGTCCTTTTTTGGCGCTGCAGATACAGCGTCGGATAGGGGAGAATGATGGACATCTACAAAAAGAAATTCGTCGCGCTTTTTAAGTTCAAAAGTACCCCATCCCAGCATCGACAGGTGTTCTGAGAATAGTTTTTGAAAATCAGGCATCGCCAGATCGCGCATTGTATTGATATTGGGGAAGGACTTCAAGGATTCTCGCTCAAGCAGTTCGTACATCTCGCGGCCCCAATCGTAACCCAGCTCGTACGGTACGACGGCGCCGCCGGGTCTGGTCAGCCCAACAAGAAAGTCGGAGTCGACGGCCATTACCCTGTCACCGCCAGGTGTGCGAATTTCTGCTGAAACCGGAGCAAATGAGAGCCCGGAATTTTCGACATTGGTTGAATTCATGGCGATCCTTGAGTTGTTAGCGTGGTCTTTTCAACAGTTCGAATTGTAGACTCAAGCTCTGTGAAGAGCTTCTCGTAGGCTTCCCAACCAGGTGACGTCTCACCCGATCCTCCGGGTGAGCTCATATACAGAGAATTGAGTGCCGGGTCACGGGGAATGGTCGTTTGAAAAACGAGGTCCTCAAAGAAACAATTTCGGATCTGACGATGCACCGATTGAGAAGCGGGATTACCCGAATCGAACATGGTCAGCAAAATGCCCGCAATATCGAGTCGATGGTTGATACTTTGTTTGATTTCTATCATTTGTTGAACAAGCGGCGGCAATGTACGCAAACTCAGCGGTTCGCACTGAATCGGAATAATAGCAGAATCGGACGCGCCCAATGCAGCTGTACTCACAAGACCTAGGCCCGGCGGGCAATCTATAAGAATCAAATCAAAAAGTTGAGAAGCGGACTGGAGAGATTCGCGGAACAGTCCGGTCGCCCGTGTGGCATCTTCGAAAACCTGTTGATGAAACCCGGAATTCGGCAGGCCACAGCCGATAACAAACAAGCCTGATTTCGGAGTGCGAGTTACGGCATCCGCCATTTCCACCTCGCCGCAGAAGACCTGAAACAGCCCGACCGTATCCCGATCTTCGGCCAGCGCGGGATTTAGCGCATAGATTGCTCCGCCTTGAGGATCCGCATCGACAATCAACGTGTGGAAGCCGCGCGCGGAAGCAATTGAACCAACCTGGAGGGCAGTCGTCGTCTTACCTACACCGCCTTTTTGACTTGTCACACTAAGGATGTGACCCATGAACCCTCATCATAAAATGTGGCCGTTTTTGAAATCGGACAAAATATCAGCGTCACTTTTTCCCGACGCAACTCTTTTTCTGAGATCCTCTGCGTCCTTGCTGAGACATAAAGCAAAGCGATTTTTTTCGGGAGAAGGATCAGACGATAGCGGCACACAAGTGAGATCTTTGGCGGCCAACTTGCCGAGCAAGCCCGCCAAGAAGCCGGCCATCAACATATTGAAAGATGTCTTTGCAGTGTCCTTGAGATCGCAAACTATTGCATTTCTGAGATCGACCACGTAGAAGTGGTTTCCCTCTGTGATCCTGAACTGCCCAAGGCCGGTGTAGCTCATTCGACTGTTCAGCATTTCTACAAACTCATCCTTCAGATACTCTTCGGGGCGGGAGACGCTCGCTATCGGATGTTCATGGAGCGTTGCTGTCAAATCGGCATAAACGCGATGTCCCCATTGAACTCCGTAATCATACGACGCAGCGGACGAACCAAGTTTTTTAAAAAGAACTTTCAGAAAGGTCCCATCTGCCAG
>JAGQUY010000472.1 GCA_020438245.1 Bacteroidota bacterium | reverse complement strand
GCAGTCTCCTCGGCGGGCGTGCTGCCGAATATGTCAAATTCGGCGCCATATCTACCGGTGCGTCCAACGATCTTGAACGCGTCACCGAAATTGCAACGCGAATGGTGACGACCTATGGTATGTCGGAAAAATTGGGCAATTTGTCGTATACGGAAAATGGCCGGGAGAATTTTCTGGGAGGAGTCACCATGAAGCCCTATAGCGAAGACACTGCTAAAATGATCGACAAAGAGGTCAAGGCCATTGTTGACGCCGCATACGAAAAAACCAAACAGCTTTTGGTTAGCAAAATGGATAAACTCGAAGAACTTGCAGTCTGTTTACTCGAAAAAGAAGTTATCGATAAAAAGCAGATTGAGGAGATCCTCGGTCAGCGCCCCGGAAGCAATGGGAACGGATCCGCCCAAAAAACAGAAAATAGCAACGGAGAGGAGGCTGTCGTTGAGACGCATACTGGTGAGTGATGACGTTTCTGCCGCATGTGTTGATATACTAAAATCGAATTTTGAAGTCGACTTTAGAACGAATCTGTCTCCGGATCAGCTGTCGGATATTGCGGGAAAGTATGACGCATGGGTGGTGCGCAGCGCAACCAAGATAACGGCCAAACTCATTGAAAAAGCCGATCGTCTGAAAATAATCGGACGTGCGGGTGCCGGCGTCGATAATATCGACGTTGATGCGGCAACGCAGCGAGGTATTATAGTCATGAATACACCCGGCGGAAACACGGTTTCGACGGCGGAGCATACGGTTGCCATGATTCTGGCCTTGGCCCGCAGTGTACCGCAGGCCGATCGTAGTGTCCGGGCAGGTGAGTGGAAGAAAAATAAGTACACCGGAACAGAACTGTTTGAAAAGCGACTTGGTATCATAGGGATTGGAAAAGTGGGGCGCGAAGTCGCAACCCGGATGAAATCCTTCAATATGGAAGTGGTGGCTTTTGATCCTGTGTATTCTCAACAGGAAGCGATCAAAATCGGTGTTCAACTCGTGAGCCTGGAAGAGTTGCTTCAAACATCTGATTTCATTTCGGTTCACACGCCATTGAACAAGGCAACTGAAAATTTACTGAACAAAGACTCAATTGGACTCTGCAAGAAAGGTGTTCGTTTGATCAATTGTGCCAGGGGCGGAATTATCCATGAACCCTCACTGGCTGAAGCCATCCGGAGCGGTCACGTAGCAGGCGCCGCATTGGATGTTTTTACGCAGGAACCGCCCGGGGAACATGAATTGCTCTCATTGCCCCAAGTCATTGCCACACCCCATTTGGGTGCATCGACAGAAGAGGCGCAAGAGAAAGTCGCTATCCAAATCGCCGAGCAAATACTGGATGCCTTCAACGGCCGGACAATACGCGGCGCAGTGAATATGATGCCCCTGTCTTCAGAAATTCTTTCTCGCAGTGAGTCGCTCCTCACACTGTCCTCACGACTTGGATTTGTGAGTGGCGAACTTCTCAAGGATTCTATCCAATCCGTTCGACTGACATATTTCGGTGACATTCTTGATCATCCGACGGAACTTTTAACGAGGGCCTATTTGGGAGGGCTGTTTGGACGAATGATGGAAAACGTTAACATCATCAATGCACCGGGTATCGCGACAAAACACGGAGTTGCGGTGACCGAAGTAAGAAGCACGGAACATCAGGATTTCAGTCAGCTGATTTGCGCTCAGGTGAAGTCGTCCAATGGGGAAGTCACGTTGGCCGGAACTCTGTATGGAAAACGTGATCCCAGACTCGTCGGAATTGACGACTATGCATTTGATTCACAGCTCCACGGCATGTTACTCAAATTTTCAAATGACGATAAACCAGGCATGATCGGACGACTTGGAAGCATACTGGGGACACACGGAATCAATATCGCTCAAATGGCCCTTGGGCGTCGCGGTCCGGGAGGAAAGGCCATGACGATACTGAATGTTGACCAAGAGGTCAAACTCGACGTTCAAGAAGAACTTTCCGATAACGGTTTTACGGATGTGTGCTTTATTGATCTGAACAAGATTCCGTTTCCCCACGAGTTACGCCTGCATCAAGAATGATCAAGCCTGCCATTCAGTACTTGGCTCTTGGCCTCTCATCGGTTCTTTTTCTTTTTCCCTTGGCATGGATGATCGGACGCGCTTTGGGGGCTCCTCACGACATTGGTATCAACTACTTCACTCAAGTGTGGAGCTCGGAGCTGTTCGGAAGATATTTTCTGAACAGTCTTATTGTTTCAGCTTCAATAACAATTCTAAATCTTTTGCTATGCTCCATGGGTGGTTTTTATCTTGCGCGGTATCAGTCCATATTTTCGAAATCCATGTTCTGGACCATCATCCTCACGCTTGTAGTTCCCGTACCGGTACTCATGATTCCGCTCTATTTAGTCATAAGTGCGCTTGGATGGCTTGATACGTATTGGGCTCTCATTTTACCCTGGGCCGTGACGCCCCTTGGTCTCTTCCTTATGAAACAGCATTTTGAAAAAATGCCTGTTTCCATTGAAGAATCTGCAAGAATGGATGGGGCCGGGGACTATACCATTCTATTCAGAATAGTCATGCCTATGTCGCGGCCGGCGCTGGCCGTGCTCGGAATATATACGTTTATCCAAAGCTGGAACCAGTTTCTCTTTCCTTTTCTCCTCGTTGATTCTGCAGCGATGAGGACTCTGCCAGTTGGACTGGCTTTTTTCCATAGTTATCAGGATATTAGCGTCGCTGGATTGATGGCCGGAGCCGGCATTGCTTCAATTCCTATGATAGCCGTGTTCCTGCTATTCCAACGGCAGATCATCGCCGGATTAACACAAGGAGCGCTCAAGGAATGACGAGGAAGTGGACGAGAAGGGCATTCATTTCTATCGTGACAGCGCTTGCAGCGGGCGCGTGGACCAGTACCGGCTGCGGGAATCCAGACGAAGAGAATCTTGAAGTTGTGCTCAACGCTGACAACGGCGTCGCCCTGTTGCAGTTCTCAAAAGGCCCAGCGCTGCGTGAGGTTGGCGGTCAGCTATTTTTTTCTATCATGGACGTACCGGATAAGTTGATTGCAATACGAACAAAAGCCGATGAATTACGGGTAGTGAGTCGGATCTGCACACACAAAGGTTGCGCCCTGAGCTATATTTCATCTCTTGGCCGATTAGAGTGCCCCTGCCATGCTTCCCTCTTTGAAACGACCGGTGCAGTTGTAACCGGACCCGCAACAAAACCCTTGAAATCCTATTCGGTTTCGTTTGATATAGCGAACGATTTTGCAATGATTTTTTTCGAGGGCTTATCATGAAAATAGGCATTTCCACGGGTGGCGGCGACTGTCCTGGATTAAATGCGGTGGTGCGTGCTGTCACACTTTCTGCTATCAAAAATCAGTCATGGGAGGTACTTGGTATACAGGATGGTTTTGAAGGATTGATCGACACAGAAAGAACTCAAGTCCTGTCGATAAAAGATGTGGATGGAATACTCGGACTTGGCGGCACTGTTCTTGGCACGACCAATCGGGGAAATCCGTTTAAGTATGTTGTGGAAGAGAACGGGGAAGAAGTTATAAGAGACATCTCAGATACGGTCGTAGCGAATTTTCATAAATTGGGCCTGGACGCGTTGATACTGGTGGGAGGAGACGGGACTCAATCTATTGGATATCGCCTTTTTCAAAAGGGTCTTCCTATTGTTGGAATTCCAAAGACAATTGATAATGATCTCCTTGCCACGGACGCGACCATCGGATATAATACAGCCCTGGCCATTGCGGTGGACGCCATTGACCGCCTTCACACGACGGCGAGAAGTCATCATCGCGCTTTGGTCGTGGAAGTGATGGGGCGTTACGCGGGTTGGATCGCGTTGGAGGCGGGGCTGGCGGGCGCTGTCGATATTATTTTGATACCTGAAATTCCCTTTGAAGTAGGCAAAGTCTGCAACCATATCAACAAATTGATTGAAAACGGCAAACATTACAGTATAACGGTCATTGCTGAAGGTGCAGTTCCGCTTGGCGGGAGACACTCCATTATTGAATCGGAAGCCCAGAATTTGGGCGGTGTCGAGAGACTGGGCGGGATTGGAAACTGGTTGAGCCAACAAATAGAAGAAATTGCGGATATTGAGTCACGCTGTGTCGTTCTTGGACATTTACAGAGGGGAGGACCGCCATCTCATGCAGACAGGCTTCTTGCAACTCGAATGGGGACATTTGCAGTTGACATGGTGAAACGCCAGCGATTTGGACGAATGGTTGCGTTGAAAGGTAAGGCGCTCCAGGAAGTAGATGTGGCGGAAGCCGTTGACAAAGTGCGATTGGTTCGAAAAGACAGTGAAACCGTCTTGGCCGCACGTGATATCGGCATTAGCTTTGGAGATTGACCAACCGCATGCGAATCGCAATTATTTCTGACATTCACGCTAATTTGGAAGCACTTACCGTGTGTCTTTCTCTCATTAAATCCCTTGATGTCGATCGATTGGTCTGCCTGGGAGATATCGTCGGATACGGCCCGGATCCGGATGCTTGCGTGGTGGCGGTTCGGGAAACAGCAGACGTGGTGCTGCTCGGCAATCATGACCATGCAGCTGTTAACATTGAAGCCACAAGAAACTTCAATCCGCTTGCCAAAGAAGCCGTCCTTTGGACACGGGAACGCCTTAGTTCAGAAAGCCTGGCATTCCTGCAAAAGCGCCCACTGAGCCATGAGGAACAGGATATACTATTTGTTCATTCTACACCGTATAGGCCCGAAGAGTGGCACTACATTTTCTCTTGGAATGAAGCCATTCCTCAATTTGAATATTTTGAGCAAGAGGTTTGCTTTATTGGGCATTCGCATCTCCCGCAAATTTATCACAACGATGTTTCCAAACCACTGACCTTGAAACTTGACGCCGGAATGAGGTACATCATAAACGTTGGCAGTGTCGGCCAACCCAGAGATGGGGATCCCAGATTAAGCTTTGGAGTTTTCGATACCGATACACATGAGTATCTGCCCATTCGGGCTGAATACGATGTGGAAGCCACCGCGAACAAAGTTCTCGCAGGAGGTCTCCCTCAATTTCTCGCTGAAAGACTTCTCAAGGGACGATAGATAAATATGCAATTACATCAAATTATAATATCTGACTTAACAATCTGGAGCCGCGTTTAACGGATGATCAACTATATCTTGGGGAAAATTCTCGGTAATAAGCACCATCGTGATATCAAGAAGATCGCTTACTTGGTTGATGAAATCAATCGACTGGACGGTGAATTTGCCTCTCTCAGCGAGGAAGATCTGAGGGGAAAGACCGATGAGTTTAGATCTCGAATTCGGGAATACTGTAAAGAATTTCAAGAGGCCGTCGACCAACTGAAGGAACAGATTACCCACAATGAAGACCATAGTAAAGCAAAGGGCCTTATCGATGAAGTAAAAGCGGCCGAGAAGGCGCTATATGACGCGGAACAAGTCATCCTCTTGGAAACGTTGCCTGAGGCGTTTGCGTGCGTCAAGCAAGCCTGTAAACGACTAAAAGGCCAGTCTTTTCTTGTATGTGGCCGTGAGGTTACATGGGACATGGTACCTTACGACGTCCAGTTGATTGGAGGTATTGTCCTTCACCAGGGCAAAATTGCCGAAATGGCTACAGGCGAAGGAAAAACGCTTGTCGCTGTGGCTCCGGTTTATTTGAATGCCTTAGCGGGTCGTGGAGTTCACCTTGTCACCGTCAACGACTATCTTGCCCAGCGAGACCGCGAATGGATGGGAAAGGTATACGAATATCTGGGCCTTTCCATTGGGGTAATTCTCAACGATATGAATCCGAGCCAGCGAAGGGAAGCATATGCCTGCGACATCACGTACGGCACCAACAATGAGTTCGGCTTCGATTATCTTCGTGACAATATGGCAATCTCTATGGACGATATGGTCCAAACCAGGGGTCACCACTATGCCATTGTGGATGAGGTTGACTC
>JAGQUY010000471.1 GCA_020438245.1 Bacteroidota bacterium | reverse complement strand
CAATCCGTGCACCGGAGGTCGTCACCGTCGGATGCCATGTGAATATCCAGATCTTTTGACGGTTCAAACATGGCCATATCAAGATCGCCGTGCTTGACGTTATTCCCGCCCCCGCCAAAGAAGTGACAGGTTCCGCATGTGCTTCGGGTGGATTTTCCGACATTCATGGCGACCGCCCGAAGATCAATGGCAGTTGAAGGAAGTCCGCCTCTCTCTGATCCCTTTACGTAGGTTTCCGTGTTGTCGTGGCACACGAGACAGTCGATATTGGTGGAGTCGGTAAAGACCGTGCCTTTCGAATCCATTCCGTAACCGATGTGACATTTGGCACAACTTTGTTCATTTCCCCGGGTGCCGATGCAAAAATTATTAATGGCGTTTTTCTTGCCCAAATAAACAATGCCGCGGCCCTCTTCGTATTCCGCACGCTCCCAGTTCCAATGATTTGACTGCATCACTTCAAGGTGACGCTTGTTGTGACAGCCAATGCACGCGGCCGTTACCTCTTGCGGAGTCCTGAACGGACCGTCCAATTGAGCAAATCGGGAATGATCCACGGAAGCCACTTGCTTTTTCGGATACATTTCTTTCAACTTCATCAAGGGAGTCTGCTCAAAGTCCTTGCGGGTAAGCGTTCCGATCGTAACGACAACCACGAGAACAAGGACGGCAAGGAGAGCACTGATGATCTTCATTCTATACTCGTTCGGTTTGATTCCATCTTCATTTTCATTTTATACTCTAAAACTATCTGATACTCATCCATCCGCAGGTTGATTCGGCTTTTTTGAAAGGGCGACCAACGTCTCCAGGGTTTCACGAATAGCTTTGAGTTCTTTATCGTTCATCGAACCAAGGAGATCAGTATGCATCCGGAGGTAGTTTTTTTTGATATTTCGAATCAACGGGGCTGCCCGGCCGGTCAAATGTACCAGGATGTTGCGGTTGTCTGCGGGGTCGGACGTACGTTTCACCAGTTTTCTTTCCTCGAGAGAACTGACAATATGCGTGATTCGTCCGGGAGTCAGTCCCATAGCCTGCCTCAGGTCTTTTACCGAATAGGTTGTCCGGAAAGCGAAAACCTTCAGGAGGCGAATTTCCGCAGGGTTGAGATTGAAGCTCGACGCAAAGGCCTCATCTTTCATGGTACAACGGCGCGTCAATTCGCACAGAAGCTCCGTGATGGTTTCGATTTGGTCGGAAAGGGCGTCCATAGGGCCTTTACTTTATAGCCTAAAATAATAGATACCGAGCCAGATAAAATGATCTGCATCATGTTACAAAGTGGGGACTGAAATTTTGCCGGTTATGAAGGCAAGGGAAGGGTATCCTTCGGCCCCGGAGTTTCTTACAAGGTGGGGATTTATTGGGGTGCGATTGTGGCCGGTAGTTCTCGTTCTTGCAACCGCCGGACCCGAAGCCATTCACGAAGTCCCATCGACGCAAGAACCAAATAGATAACGTACAATACCTGCGTAAGATGCAGGCCTCTCATGAAATAGATTCCGATATATAACAAGTTTACTGCGATCCACAGAATCCAGTTTTCCCATTTCTTTCGTGCCATGAGAAACTGAGCGGTCAGGCTTATGGCAGTGGCCAGAGCGTCGGCGTACGGCAAGGCGGCGTCGGTGTGATCGGACAGCAGACGTCCGATGATCCAAGTACCGGCTCCAATCGCCGCAAAACCGGCAAGCCACCCTCCAAGATCCAGACTTGAAACCACGAGCCGTTCACCATGGAGTCCTCGGCGAAGCCATGCATACCACCCATAACAGTTGATGGTGATAAAACAAAACTGAAGAAAGACGTCGGCATACAATTTGGCGTGAAAGAAAACGACGATGTAAAACAGGGCGTTTACGATCGCAATCGGCCAGTTCCAGATGTTCTGGCGGATGAGCAGCCCTACGCATAAAACGCCGGTAATGAACCCAAAAAGTTCGTAGAAATCGATTTCAGCGCTCATGGCAGCTACTTACAATTCGAATTCAAAGACGTTGCGGGACTTGCCAAGATCTCTGGCTGCCGGTGTGAGGCGGGATTGCCTTGATACCCATATCTTTTTGTTTTTCAGAATAGCTCGCCAGACGTGGGCTTCGGTAATCAAGGCGTTGGTTTTTTCTGAAATCTGGAGAAATCGGGAGGGCAGGATGATTTCCGGGGGCGCGTCGTCCTCGGTCGATTGACCGGCCGCTGCTGCGGTGACGAAGACCGCATCGCTTTTTGTGAGCAGAGCCGTATCCGCTTCATGCTCCGCAATGGAAAAATAGCTTTGATCAGAAGCACGTACGATGACGTCTCCGAAGATAGTGGGACGAGCAGTTTTGGAAGCGACGAAAACCAGATCACCCGGCTTCATCGCCAAGGTCTTCATGTCCGACGCGCTCAAAAAAAGCTCTCTCTGGGTCAACTGGATCTCTCCTTCGAAAGGGATCAACTCGCCGTCAATTTCTATTTGAATGGAAAGGTTCAGAAAGGATACAGAGCGGTTTTTCAATATGGACTTGGCTTCGATTCCCAGCGTATTGCTGTCCGAAGAGACAAGTTCGAGTCGTGGATTCTGTCCGGTTTGAAGAGGGACCTCAATCGAACGACCTGATACTCTGATCCTGCATCGTCGCAGGCTCGTTCGGTTCGAGGCCGGCTTCGATCCTTTTTCCGGAAAGAGGAGACGCGAAGTTCTTGTTTGGACGGGGAAGTAGAGCAAGGTCAATTGCTTATCGGAAAATTTCTATCTATCTTAGCAAAATTCAGGGAACGATTCAATCAAATCCTAAATGCGCCAGATCGAACTTATCGTCGCGGGCAATCAGCGTCCCAGAAGGGTGGATACCTACATCGCCGATTCGGTCGAGCATTTGTCCCGTTCGAGGGCGCAGCAGCTGGTGGAACAAACCTTGGTGGTGGTCAACGGAAAACCGGTGGCCAAATCGTACAAAATCAAACCGAGGGACGTCATACTGGTGAATCTGCCGCTTCCTGAAAAGATCGAAGCCCAAGCAGAAGAAATTCCGCTGAATATAGTCTATGAGGATGATGACTTGGTCGTCGTCAACAAGCCGGCCGGGATGGTGGTGCATCCGGCTTATTCGAACTACACAGGTACCATGGTGAACGCCCTCCTGCATCATGTGAAGGATCTCTCCGGAATAAACGGCAAAATCAGGCCCGGTATCGTGCATCGTATCGACAAGGATACAAGCGGGCTGTTATTGGTTGCCAAGCATGATCGGGCGCATCGTGCCCTGAGTCTGCTCTTTCGAAAACACACGATCGAGCGTGAATATTGGTCGTTGGTGTGGGGCAAACCGAAGAAGAACAACGGCACGATTCAGACGGAAATCGGACGAAGTACAAGAGATCGAAAAAAGTTTGCTGTGGTCAAGACAGGTAAGGCGGCTGTGACGCACTATGAAGTAATCAACACGTTCTTGTTTCTTTCTCTGATCAGACTAAAGCTTGAAACCGGACGCACTCACCAGATACGGGTCCACATGGCTCATCTTGGTCATCCGGTTTTTGGGGACAAGACCTACGGCGGCGATAATCCGAACTTGGCCGGCACCGAACGTAAGCGCCGGCAACAGGCGGAAAACCTGCTCGGATTAATGCCCCGACAGGCGCTGCATGCACGAACCTTGGGATTCATCCATCCCACGACTCGGAAAGAAATGCTTTTCGAGGCCCCGCTCCCGTCTGATTTTTCCGCAGTGATGGAAAAAATCAAATGAGATCGAAAGCGGCCTGTTTTTGTATAAGTAAGTCTATGATACGATCGACCCTCGGCGGATTTTTGTTTACCCTGAGTCTGTCGGCACAGACGATTTTCGTCGAACCGTCCACGCTCGATTTCGGCAACGTGCCGGTGGGACAAAACGTCACGCTGACCTATCATGTCTACGGCACGAATTTGGTGGATTCGTTAACGATCAATGCTCCTGCCGCATTCGAAATCAGCAAAACGAACGGATCCGGCTTTACTTCACAGATCCTGCTTGATCCGGCCCTGGATACGACAACTATTTATGTGCGTTTTTCCCCAAGCACGGCGGCTTCTTTTGATCAGGATATCAATCACAGCTCCGGAGAAGCATCGACGGTGAAGGTTAAATTGCTGGCTACCTCCTATGCAGCTGAACCGACGGTACCTCCGACCGCTCTGAACTTTTCCAATATCGACAGTACATCCATGAGTATTTCATGGTCACCGGGAAACGGCAATGCAAGAGTCCTTGTGCTGCGGGCAGGCTCCGAGATCACGTCCTCCCCGTCGGATGGGCAGGGGTATACCGCAAACAGTACGTTCGGATCGGGTGATCAGGCCGGTAACGGCAACTATGTTGTGTATAACAACTCAGGCACCTCTGTTACAGTTCTGGGACTGCAAAAGCAACAGACGTACTACGCCGCATTGTTTGAATATAATGGTACGGGAGGATCAGAAAACTACCTTGCCGACAGTCTTTCCGGCTCCCAAATTACAAAAAGTCGAGCGCCCGTCAGAATTGCTCAGATTCCGGATACCACGATGCAGGAAGATTTCGGGGTCGTTTCCTTTGGAGGCAACCTGAATACGTACTTCGAGGACAGCGATTCGCCATTGACATTTTCGGTTTCGGCGCCGCCCGGTATTACCGCTCAGGTACTCGGAAATTCCATCCAACTACAATCGCAAACCGATTCAAGCGGCACATACCAACTCATCGTATCTGCACAGGACGAATTTCCGCAGGTCGTTCGGGATACGTTCGTCGTGACGGTCACAGCGCAAAACGACGCTCCGCGGGTGGTGTTTGCGTTGCCCGACGGGTCCATTCCGGAAGATGTCGGCCGTATCTTTATCGCGCGGCTTTCGACGGTTTTTTCCGATCCTGAAGGCGATCCATTGATTTTTGGGGCCATGACGTCTGACTCCTCCAGACTGCTGGCGGTTGTTTCCAACGACAGTTTATATCTGCAGACTGTGCAGGATTCCAACGGTATCGTTGCGGTGTATCTCACCGCGGAGGATCCGTCGATGGCGGAAGTCAGGGATACCTTGATCATTAACGTAACACCCGTCAGCGATTCGCCTTTTATCCAGACGGCGTTGCGGGATACGACGTTGGACGAAGATTTTGGAAGGCTTGGCATTTACCGTCTGTCTGATTTTTTCAAAGACATCGACAACGATACGCTGGATTATTCCTTTTCGGTGGTCGCCATCGGAGTAATTCCTGAAATCGTAGGGGACAGTCTCTATTTGAACAGCCTGGGCAACTTCTTCGG
>JAGQUY010000470.1 GCA_020438245.1 Bacteroidota bacterium | reverse complement strand
GGAAAAGCCGATGATGGAGTTGAGCGGAGTTCTCAATTCGTGGCTCACATTGGCAATAAATTCTGATTTGAGTCGATCTGCTTCCTGTGCCTTTTTCACGGCATCCCGTAAAGCCATATTGCTCTTCCGAAGCTCGTCGGTTCGCTCGTTGATTTTATCCTCCAGCTGCTTGTTGTTCCTCTCCAACTCGGCTGTCAATGACTGAAGCTGGAGGTAGGCACTCCCAAGTTGCTCGGTCAATATCTTGTGCTGATCCCAGATCTCCTGATCCTTGGGCGTCTCAAATTTCTGCTGCTGGTTTGAAAACGTGACGATATCGCTGATCAACTGCTGTTCAAACAGCGTCTCGTCCATAATGGCCATCTTGTCAACTTTCTGCAATCGCTGGAGCTGAAGAAGACGGTCTTTGATTTCCTGATTCTCCCGCTCGACGGCCCTCAGGCGTTCATTTCGGTGTCTGATCATGCTCAACGCATAGTAAAACGTCTCGCGGATAAGCGTGGCAGGATCCGGAGTGGCCATCTGAAAAACCTGGCATTCAAAACACGATTTTATGCCCAAATGAGTTCGACAGCCGCACGTTTCGCCCGCAACAAACCAACACCGGGCATTGGATGCCTGGAAAGACGCGCATCGGTGATCCGGACACTCTCTCAGTTTGTAACAAGGCTGGCCGACATGATATTCATGACCGACGATCAATTTTTGTTTTTCAATCTGTGTCAGGAGGCCTTGCAAATCGGTGATCAGAGAGCGCACAAATTGCTCGGAGTAGGACTTGATTTGAGGAATGATGACGGGATCGGGCTTGGAAGCGCTTTTCTTCTCTTGGTGCCTTTTGAATGCCGCTTCTTTCCGGACATCGGCAGCCACCGCCGTCTGATCGGAGAAGAGTTCATCGAAAAGGACTTCGTCTGCAGACCGACGAAGACGATAACTGGCCCTTTTGGGAACCAGGTCATACTCTTGAATTTGAACCGGAAGGCCTTCTGTATTTCCGGCCTTACGACCCACCAATGGGGATTTATTGTTCATGACAAATTATGCAGCACTTGAATAGCAGATGGAACCAAGTCCATCTGAATCGAATGAGCATCCAACGTCACGACTTCACCGTCAGCATGGATGGGAAGCGGTTCTTTGGAGTGAATTTCAATACGATCCGATTTATGCATAGAAACTGTCTTGAGAAAGGTGTGTGTCCCTTTCATGACCCTGGGCAGGCTTCTTAACATACCCGGCTTGCTCATGGAGTCAACGATGCAAATATCAAAAACACCATCGTCCAGTCTTGCATCCGGAGTTATATAGAATCCCCCGCCTGCACACAGTCCGTTGCCCACGGTCAACATTAGAATCTTCCGCTCTACCGTATTGCCGTTCAACGTATAGGACACAGTCGGATGCTGATACGCGAACAAGGATTTCACGACGGCCGTCAAGTAAATCGCGACACCTCGCAGTCGTTTGATCTTAATGCTTTCGTAATTGACATAGGCGTCAAACCCGATTCCAATATTGTTGTTGAAATAACGGGAATGATTGCCGTCAACGCTTATTCTACCGACGTCCATCTTCATGGACTGTCCCTTCAGCAGGATATCGAGCGCCCGGGGCAAGGAAACCGGTACATTTAACATCTTTACAAAATCATTCCCCGAGCCGATCGGCAGAATTCCGAGGCAAGCCATGGTCTTTGACTGGTCTTTGTTTTCACGTGCTTGCATCATCCCATTGATGACTTCGTGCACGGTGCCGTCTCCGCCGGCGGCAATAATCAAATCGTGATCGAAGGCTTTTTCCATGACATAGGGCATCGCCTCCGCCGACTGCGTGGTCACCAGAATTTCGTGTTCGATCTCCTGACGTGCAAGCCATTCTCGGATTACCGAAACAGCCTTGGTACCTTGGCCTCTATTTGAAGCCGGATTGATGATCAGAAACCATTTTCGGGACATGGCGTCTCGGGGTTAGTAGGCATGATCCGGAGAGCCCGCTGGTCAAACTCCGGCGATACAGTCAATCTCAACAAGAACATCCTTCGGCAATCGAGATACCTCTACGGTCGAACGCGCAGGCGAACCCGCTGAAAGATACGTCGCATAAACCTCATTCATGGCTGCAAAGTCATTCATGTCTTTCAGAAAAACGGTCGTCTTGATGATCCGATCCAACCCGGTACCGGCTGATTCCAGGATGGCCCTTAAATTTTCCAATACAAGGGCGGTTTGCCCTTTGATGTCGAGTGGAGGCAACTCGTTCGTCTTTGGGTCAATCGCAATCTGACCGGACGTAAATAGCAGACCGTTATAAATGATGGCCTGATTGTACGGCCCGATGGGTGCGGGTGCCTTGTCTGTTTTTACGGGTTTCCTGTTCATATTGTCCTTTAGATAAGTTCGACGCCGGATGCAACAAACTCGAGGGT
>JAGQUY010000469.1 GCA_020438245.1 Bacteroidota bacterium | reverse complement strand
AATACCGGTATTCTGTTACCGATGAGGTTGGGCGAAAACTTGTAAGGCGGAATATACCCGTGGCCACCATCAGTAATAAAGAAGTCACGACGGCAGTCGACATGAAGCCATACCTGAATAATGGATTCAAGGGTTTCTACGTCGTGCAGGTGGCTGATTCCGTCAAAGAGTGGAATTCTGACTCGAAGCTGGTGATCATTTCCAACATTGGTCTAATTGTCAAAAAAAGTGACCGGGATTTGATGGTTTTTGTTGTCAGCCTGGAAACAAACAAACCCCTGGTTGGAACCACCATCAATGTCATATCCGCAAATAATCAGACGCTGGCCTCACTCAAGACAGATGGGCAGGGCGCAGCACGGTTTGCCGATTACGAGCAATTTTCAAAAGACTTTACGATCAAACTGATTACCGCGGAATTGGAAGACGATTTTAACTTCATCGATCTTGATGCCAATCGCGTCGAGAAATCCAGGTTTGAGGTTGACGGTGTTCGCGATTTGGAGCATCGCTATGAGATCTTCATGTACGGTGACCGCAATTTGTACAGGCCAGGCGAAAAAATTCATATTACCGGCATTTTGCGGAGTTCAACCGCGAATCAGGCGACCAATATGCCGGTACGGATTCAAATCAATAATCCGCGCGGGAACCGAATCGCAGAAATCGGGCGAACGCTGAACGACGAAGGTGCGTTTGAAGCGGAATATCAGACATCCACAGACGACCTCACAGGAACTTATACGATCCAGTTATATACGGGCGACAGTAAGTACCTCAGCTCTTATGATGTGAAAGTTGAAGATTTTGTTCCGGATCGGCTAAGGGTTCATCTGAATGCATCAAAACCTTCTGCGAAGACCGGCGATACGATTAGTTACCGGGTTGAAGCGCTTAACTTCTTTGGGCCTCCGGCTGCAGGTCGATCCTGGGAATTTGAAGGATTGCTGAAGGCGATTCCGTTCCGTTCCAAGAAATTTCCAGAGTTTACCTTCAGGGATGATGCGGTCAAGGTCAAGGATTTTACGCCAACCGTCATCAAAGGTCAAACCGATGAAAACGGAAAAAGTAATTGTGAATGGGTGGTACCCGGGGACGCCGTTTCGAGCGGTTTGCTGGAAGGCGTCGGCAGGGTTGGCGTTTTTGATGAGTCGGGAAGGCCCGTATATCAGGCCGTTACGACAAGAATTCATCCAAAAGATTACTACATCGGGATCAAGAACCGGAACCCGTACTATATTAGCCCGAAAATAACGCAAACCGTTGAGATCGTGGCAGTAAATACCGAGGACGAACCGATTCGGAGTTTCCGTGCCATGGTTAAATTGGTGCGGTACGAATGGCATTCTGTTCTGCGAATGCATGGCAACACGAAATCGCTGCGATATGTTTCGGAGAAGAAAGAAGTCGAGGTGCGTGCCGAAGAGCTTACCTTGGGTGGAGCACCGGTTACCTTCACTTTCACACTGCCGGGATCGGGGGAGTATGCGCTCCGTGTTTCCAAAACGGGCGATGATGGATATAATTCCATTTCGTCGTATGCGTATTCCTGGGGCTCAACCGATGTGACTTCATTCAAAGTTGATCCAGAAGCCAGGATAGACATGGTTTTTGATAAACAGGTCTACTCACCAGGTGATAGGGCAAAGGTTTTGTTCCAAGCGCCCTTCGATGGCACTATGCTTGTCACTGTCGAACGAAACAAGGTGTTGAGTTATCAATACCTAGAAGTTCAGGACAAGGCGGCTTCCCTGGACATATATCTTGACGACCAATCCGTACCCAATGTTTATGTTGCCGCGGTTCTTTTCAGGAAGATCAAGGAACTCACGATTCCATTGCTCGTAGGTCACGGGTTTGCGCCTTTGATGGTTGAGAATCCGGGCAATCGATTACGTGTTTCAATCGAAGCACCTGAAAAAATCAGACCTAAAACAAAACAGACGATCACTGTCGATGTGGGCAACGAAAAGAATGTTTACGTCACGCTCGCAGCAGTTGATGAAGGGATCTGTCAAATAACGGCCTACCGGTCGCCGAACCCATACGGTTATTTCTACGCCAAAAAAGCGCTCGGCGTTGAAACGTACGATTTCTTTAAAGACCTCATAGCAGAGCCTGAAAAGAGGAGCAGCACGGGCGGTGGCGGTGAAGACGAGGATGCAGTAAAGGATCTTAAGAAACGCGCCAGTTCGATAGGCGTAATGCGTTTTAAGCCGGTGGCGCTATGGTCGGGAATTGTCAAAGCCGATCGACAGGGAAAAGCCGACATTGAATTGGATGTTCCAAACTTCAACGGCGAGTTGCGTCTTATGGCCGTGGCATACAAAGGCAAACAATATGGATGGGCACAGCGAGCCATGAAGGTGGCCGATCCCGTTGTTCTTACGGCCGCCCTGCCCCGGTTCATGAGTCCCAACGACCGGATCATTATGCCTATTACAGCATTCAATACCACAGCCACGCCCGTGTCGCTGACCTTCGATATCGAAACTTCAGGTGGAATCACGACAATATCGCCGATCGCCTCGCTGGAAGTCGGCGCCAACCAAGAGCGTTTCGTCAACGTATCGCTCCAATCGACAAATGAGATCGGCAAAGCCGTCGTGAATGTCCGTACCAAGGCCTTCGGCGAAACTATTGAATCGGTCACCGAATTGCCTGTTCGGCCCATTTCACCGTTTGTCACGGAAAGTTTCACGGGTGTTGTGGAGGGAGGAAAGACCGTTACCCAATCGATCGACGACGGATTCCTGTCGTTTGGGCGGCGGGCGTATGTTTCATTGAGTCCGTATCCGGTGGGTAATTTTTCCAAGCAGCTCAAGAATCTTGTCGGTTATC
>JAGQUY010000468.1:1551-3377 GCA_020438245.1 Bacteroidota bacterium | reverse complement strand
GTAAGTCGGGACCTGAAATCTGTCAAGGGTGTTGTGATGACAAAGTATAGCGGCGAATTCAAAATAGCCGGAGCTCCGGATGCCTATCTGAAATTTCTTACCAAGGTCAATGGTTTATACCTGAACATCGAATTTACCCATCACGAGATTACCTATCCACGCAAGTCAGAAGCAGGCACCATAACGGTCGGCTACAATGTACTAATCCCGACTGACATGGCCGAATCGAAGAACTGATCGTTTCATGCGTATTATTGCCGGACAGCGACGAGGAATGGTCCTGGCTTCTTTTGACTCCGAGAACATCCGTCCAACCAAGGATATCGTTAAGGAATTCATCTTCAATTGTCTTGCTACGCGAGTGGATATCTCGGCATGTTCGACCTGTGATCTGTTCGCGGGGACAGGTGCCCTGGGCATTGAGGCGCTCAGCAGAGGCGCTCCGGAGGTGACTTTCGTTGATCTCGACAAGGGCGCGATTGATCTGATTAACAAAAACCTTACAAAGGCTCGATTGCCGGGATCGTCGACTGTTGTTCAACAAGACGTGTTTCATTTTCTGAAGAGCTGTACGTCCGCTTTTGACCTGGTTTTGGCAGACCCGCCTTACGGAGAAAAGAGGATGGACCTCCTTCTTACAAGGCTCGAAGGGTACGTTAAGGGCGGCGGCATCGCGGTAATCGAAGGCCCGTCGGATGAGCCATTGACTTTGTCGTCGTCGTCGTGGACATTGATCAAGAGACGGGCATGGGGAGAATCGATGGTAACAATCGCCGAAAGAAGCGTATACCAATCATGAACAAGGCCATTTACGCGGGCACGTTTGATCCGGTAACACTGGGACATCTGGATGTTGTAGAAAGGGCATCAAGACTCTTCGATCAGGTGTTGGTCACCGTGGCGACCAACAGTCGAAAAAAACCGCTGTTTTCGGTTGAAGAGAGACTGGATATGCTGCGGGAATCCACTGCCACCCTAACCAATGTCACGTGTGGTCGCTTTGACGGATTACTCATTGATTTTGCGGTGCAACAGGGGGCATCGGTTTTGATCAGAGGTCTGCGAGGTACAGGAGAATTTGACTATGAGCAACAAATGGCCCACGTCAATCGAAGGCTGAATGAACAGGTAGTCAGTATTTTTATGATGCCCCATGAAAAATATGCCTATGTAAATTCGTCCATTGTGCGTGAAGTGGCGTCGTATGGCGGCAGCGTTGAGGCGCTCGTTACGCCTGAAGTGGCTGTCAGATTACGTGAAAAATTCAAGAAACAGTGAGATCAGGAATCAGCAAGTCAAAAAAGGAAATGTACGTTGGCAAAAAAGAACAAGTCATTACCAGAAAAGAAGCCTTCCCCGCCCCGGGAAAAACCACATAGAACCTTCAAGCAGGTTGTAGTAGACAATATAAAGTCGTTCGGATCGGCCCTTCTTGTGTTTTATTTTGTCACGACATTCTTTGTTCAGGCATTTACAATTCCGACCAGTTCGATGGTGGCTACCCTGATGGTCGGTGATTTCATATTTGTCAATAAGTTCATTTACGGGGCCCAAACACCGGCCAACATACCTCTGACTTCGATTGAACTTCCGCAGTATCGTTTTCCGGCTTTTAGAGAGCCCGCCCAGGGGGATGTCTTGGTTTTTCGATTTCCGCATCCCGAACTGAAACCTGATCAGCGGGGTCTCGATTACATCAAACGTTGTGTTGCGGTCGGCGGTCAAACCGTTGAAGTTCGCAATAAGGAATTGTACGTGGATAGTATCAGGTTTTCCGAGAAATTCAATTTCGAGGGCATTCACTACGATCCCAACTTCATCAGCCG
>JAGQUY010000468.1:0-1463 GCA_020438245.1 Bacteroidota bacterium | reverse complement strand
CCGACAAGGGTGGAGTTGGTCAAGTACTTGGCGCTTCGCGATGGTCACGATTTTCAAATCCGACCGGATGGATACTACGTAGACGGCAATCGAACGGAAGAATATGAAGTTGGCCAAGACTACTATTTCATGATGGGGGACAATAGGGACAATAGTCTGGACAGTCGGTACTGGGGACCTGTTCCACGCAATCATATCTCCGGAGAAGGCATGCTTATCTATTGGTCGAATGTGGAAGCAGCAAAACAAACCAACATGATTTTAAAAGTGTTCAGTACTCTAAATTTATCCAAAGTCAATTGGAAGAGGATAGGCACCATTGTGCGATAAAGTATGGCCGTCAAGGATTACACCGACAGCGAGCCTTTTCTTATGAAAGAGGCGGATGTTCAGACGAAAAGCCGCCCGCATGTACGCAGCAAAACAGCCGAGCTGTTTCAAATTGCCGCGTACGCCTTGATCTTTGCGTACATTATCCGCGTTTTTTTTGTGCAAGCATTCAAGATTCCCACCGGTTCGATGGAAAACACCCTTGTGATCGGCGATTTACTGCTTGTGAACAAATTCGTATACGGTGCCCGGACTCCGGAGAACATTCCTTTTACATCCATTCACATTCCTCAATTTCGCCTTCCTGCCGTCCGGGAACCCCAACCGGGGGACGTGCTTGTTTTCAAATTTCCTCCGGATCCGTCGGTTGACTATATCAAGCGATGCATTGCGGTGGCCGGTCAAACGGTTGAAGTGCGCAACAAAGAGGTTTTTGTAGACGGCAAACCGTTCAGTTCCATCAAGAACCCGGACGGCTTGAAGTTTGAAGATCCGGAAATCATTCCAAGAAACAAGGGATATGAGGCTGTTTACCCAAAAGATGCGGGCAGCAGAGATAACTACGGTCCGGTTACCGTTCCGGAAGGTTCCCTTTTTGTAATGGGGGACAATCGGGATCGTAGTTATGATAGCCGACAGTGGGGGTTTGTTCCGAGAGATTATGTGCTTGGGAAGGCGATGCTCGTTTACTGGTCGACAGAAAGAGACGATGTGTGGAGTCCGCGCTGGTCACGTATTGGACTTTGGGTCGAATAGTCCATCATGAAATGCCATACGGAATATCTC
This sequence comes from Bacteroidota bacterium, assembly GCA_020438245.1. GTDB lineage: Bacteria > CLD3 > CLD3 > SB21 > SB21 > JAGQUY01. The sequence continues at coordinate 347 of JAGQUY010000468.1, read as the reverse complement.
TGGTTCAACACAAAAAAACGACGGGAATACATAAACATAACGAGCGACGTTTCATCGGTTGTCGAACGATCCGGTATTCAAGAAGGTATGGCGCTTGTTTCGGCCATGCACATAACGGCTGGAGTTTATGTGAACGACGCCGAGTGGGGACTGATCGAAGACATTGATGCATGGCTCGAACGCCTTGCACCTGCAGATCCTTCGTACAAGCATCACCACACCGGAGAGGATAATGCCGATGCCCACCTGAAAAGCCTGATGATTCACCATGAGGTTATCGCCCCGATTACAAAAGGCTCTCTTGATTTTGGTCCTTGGCAGCAGATCTACTATGCGGAGTTCGACGG
>JAGQUY010000467.1 GCA_020438245.1 Bacteroidota bacterium | reverse complement strand
ATCTTTTTCCTTCAGATAATAATGGCAATGCCGGTTGCAACGAACAACCCGAGAACGGCCAAGGCACGCTTCCAATCGCGGTTGAAATGGTGAGCCGCTCCGATGAGTCCGGCGAGAAACGGCAGACCGTAAAGACCACGCCAGCTCAAGATAGTTGACATATAGCCATATCGGTCTTCTTGTGTATCTTTCAGCGTGTCGACCGTGAGGCCGATTGTATTCCGCAAGTGATCAATAATCGAAAGACCAACCTCATCGGGTCGTCCGACAAACTGCCAGTTAAAATACCGCACGAACATCTTGTTGACCTGGTAATCCCAGAACGGTGCGATTCTCGGCCATACTGAAAAATCCCCGTATTGCTCGCGGTTCATGTACTTGATGAAGGATGCCCACGTATCAGGATCGTTCTGATCGATATTGGGGTTCATGCCGGAGCGAATCATAATCATAGCGTACGTCGAATACCCAACGAAAATCAGCAATGTACCTATGACGATCAGCGCGCCGGTGTGCTTATTTTCGCGAACCATATAATAGGTGAGGTAGAATAATAAGCCGAAAAATAGCAGAACCGACACGGTTGCCATTCCAAACCCGTCGAAAAACTTCGGTATATTGAGGGTATAGAAGAGGAAGGCTTTGTAGATCACGCCGACCGCCAACAATCCGACAACAATAAACTTGGCAAAACTGACAGCATTGATGTCAAACTTCTTGCTGTAAATGATGAAAAAGATGAATGGCAAGGTCAATACATTGAGCAAGTGGACGCCGATAGCGAGGCCGATCATGTAGGCGATCAATAGCAGGTAGACATCGCTATGGAGGTCATCCGGTTTTTCAAGCCAAACCATGATGAGCCAAACAACGATCGTTGTGAAGAAGGTACTGGAAGCATAAACCTCCGCCTCTACCGCATTGAACCAATGGCTGTAGGTAAAGGCAAAGGTCAAGGCCCCGAGAGCTGCAGCCAGGGTGATTTTGAGGCTACCAAACGTATCCGCCGGACGGCCTTTCCATTGCAAAAGCATCCGGACAATGATCAGGTGTACAAAAAGAACGGCGAATGCACTCGCAAGCACCGATATAAGGTTGACTTTAAAAGCGATATCGTAATCGCTGACCGCCAAACCCAGATGAAAACCGATTTCCGATATAGGCAACATCGAAAACAAACGCCCGACAATCAGGAAAAGGGGCGATCCGGGCGGATGAGGGATGCCAAGGCTATAGGCACACGCAGCGAATTCGCCGCAGTCCCAATAAGATAGGGTCGGGGAAACGGTCGTAAAGTACCCCAGAAAGGACAGGGCAAATACTACGGCGGCGACAAGCCGGTTGGTTTTTATGAAAGAGGACATATGGATATATACTCCTGTTGTTGAATTCTATGTTTTTCGTTTTTTGAGGTAGTCGGAAAGGCCTTCCTTCCAACCGCGCATCCTGTCCAATCCGGAGGCTTGGAGACGGGCATTGGCCAGCACCGAATACGCGGGGCGCCTCACCGGGCTTCCAAACTCTTTGACCGTGGTTTTTTCGAGCCGAATGCGGACGTTGGCCAAACGAAATATCTCTTCCGCGAATTCAAACCAAGTGCATTGTTCATGACTTGCCGCATGATAGAGTCCATAATCGGCAGTTTTCAATATGGTGAGTATTTGGGCGGCCAGATCCATACTGTAGGTTGGTGCCAATGTTTCGTCATGGACAACTTTCACCGTGTCCCGATCCTTGGAAAGGCGCAGCATCGTCTCCACAAAATTGGTTTTTTTCCCTCGGCATTCGTGCGTTCCGTATACCCCGGACGTCCTCACAACAAACGATTTCGGAGCGTTGAAGGCAGTATAGTACTCGCCCATCAATTTTGTCAGTCCATAGCTGTTGAGCGGCCCCGGCAGATCGGATTCAACATACGGAGTCGTTTTATTGCCGTCAAAGACATAATCCGTGCTGACATACAAAATTGGGAGATCAAATTCAGCTGCAGCCA
>JAGQUY010000466.1 GCA_020438245.1 Bacteroidota bacterium | reverse complement strand
CTTGGACTACTCTACTATACCGGCCTTGCCGTGGTGGCCATGGTTCTTTTCTATGAACAGAGCTTGGTTCGGGCGGACGATTTCTCCCGTGTAAATATGGCTTTTTTCAACATGAATGGTGTGGTGAGTCTTCTCTTTTTTGCCGCTACAACCGGCGATGTCCTTATCTTGGGCTCGCCCTTGACATAAGATGCAAATTCAGCTATCTTTGCCGTTTGTTATGAAGTCTTGCCGTCTGAGCAGTTGCAGGAGGCGACGAATCGAATGTTGAACGGTCATGTACTCGTGCTTAACCAGAATTATGAACCGATGACTATTTGTCACGTCCGGAAGGCATTGATCCTTATTTTTCTGGAGAAAGCGGAGATCATTGAAATCGTGGAGGGAAAGGCGATAAGATCAGTTTCTCACGCTTTTCCGTGGCCAAGTATCGTACGGTTGGGAAGCTTTGTTCATCGAAAGAACCGCGGGATCATGCTATCCAAGAAGAACATTTTGAAACGGGACGGATACCAGTGTCAATATTGCGGAACGAAATCGCATACCCTTACTGTGGATCATATTATTCCAAAAGTTCGCGGCGGTAAGGACACTTGGGAAAATCTTATTACGGCCTGTATCCATTGCAACAACCGGAAGGGGGACCGGACGCCGGACGAAGTTCGATTAACGCTACTTTCCAGTCCCAGAAAGCCACACCACCTCAGTTTCATCCAAAAACACGCCGGAATACAGGACGATCGATGGAAGCCGTATCTTTTTATGTCCTGACCGCCAGCCTTTTGATTTCTTGAATTCAGGAGAAGAATAACGTGGCTCGAATATTCAGCGGAATGCGGCCGACAGGTCGCCTACATCTTGGCCACCTCGTTGGTGCCCTCGAAAACTGGGTGCGTTTTCAGGATTCCTATGAGACTATATTTGGGATTGTGGATTGGCACGCACTAACCACCGGCTACTCCAATACAACAGACCTTCAAACCCATATTCGTGAAACAGCCGCTGATTGGTTGGCTGCGGGTATTGATCCGCAAAAGAGTATTATTATGCTGCAATCCGCCGTTAAGGAGCACGCGGAGTTGCACCTGCTGTTTTCCATGATCACTCCGACTCCCTGGCTTATCAGGAATCCCACGTTGAAAGAACAAGCTAAGGACTTGGGTCTGGTGGATGGTTCAGACGATCAGGAGATGACAAAAATGGACTACGGCCACCTAGGTTATCCGGTTTTGCAAAGCGCGGATATTCTAGTCTATAAGGCGGACATAGTCCCCGTGGGTGAAGATCAGGTTCCCCATATCGAAATTTGCCGGGAAATCGCGCGCCGGTTCAATTTCTTGTTTGGAGAACGGGGTTTTCGTTTTCCGGAGCCTCAGCACAAGCTCACGCAGACACCGCGCCTTCCCGGAACGGATGGGAACATGAAAATGAGCAAGAGTTTGAACAATTGCATTTATCTGGCAGACGACCCAGATACGATACAGTCGCAAGTGAAGAAAATGGTTACCGATCCGAAAAAAGTCCGAAAAAATGATCCGGGCCGGCCGGAGGTTTGTTCGGTATTTACCTATCACGGAGTGTTCAATGCTCAGGAGGTGGCCGAAATTGAAAAAACGTGCCGTTCCGGTGAACTTGGTTGCGTCGACTGCAAGAAGAATCTGGGAGAGAAAATCGACCGCAAATTGGCTCCGATCCGGACTCGGCGCAATGAACTGACGTCGGAACCACAGAACCTGGACAAGATCCTCCTGGATGGGTCCGATCGAGCCAGAGCAATTGCTTCAAGCACCTTGAAACAGGTTAGGAAGGCGATGAACCTTGGATGAAACGAACGTGCTTATTATCGGCGCGTATACTGCGTTTGCATTTGGAATTCTATATGTGATTTTCAAGATGAAGTCCAGAGCACGGCAGAGATATGAAGAACTTGCGCCGCGATTTGGTGGGACGGCCAATATCCCCAAGGTTTTTTTTGGGGGGAGCCCTTCGCTGGAAGCTATCTACAGAAGACGACGGTTGAAAATTTTTGAGTATGCAAAAGGTGCAGGCAATAGTCGGCGAACATATACGGCGGTGGAAGTTGCAGTCTCCAATTCGACGAATTTGGGGTTCACTATACGAAAAAGGGGCTTCCTGACGAGATGGTTAATGAGGTGGAGGGCAAGCGAAGTGCAAACGGGCGACTTGGTATTTGACGACTTGTTCGTTATTAAAGGATCAGACGGGGATCTGCTTCAACAAGTCCTGACACCCACTGTCAAAGGACAGTTGATCAAACAAGCGGAAGCGCATGTAAGGTTTGACATGAGACTGAAGGGTGACACGTTACGTAATAATCTCCGAGGTTCTTTGGCTAGAAACAAAGTGTATGAAGTCTTGCCAACGTTGGTTGATTCCATGAATGATCTGGCCGATCAATTGGCCGCGGTGCAGGGCTTTTCCAAGAGGTAGATGGCAATGGATTTGTACAAGGTGAAATTGGAGAATTTCGAAGGTCCCCTTGACCTGCTCCTCTTTTTCGTACGCAAAGATGAGCTTAATATTTATGATATTCCGCTTGCGCGTATTACCAAATCCTATCTTGAATATTTGCAGTACATGAAAGACCTCAACCTTGACATCGCGGCGGAGTTCATTCTGATGGCTGCCACCTTGATGAGGATTAAGGTCAAGATGATGTTGCCTGTTGATCCTCTGGAGGAAGAAGAGGAAGAAATGATGGATCCCAGGGAGGAGCTGTCCCGGCGTCTCATCGAGTACAGACAATTTAAAGAAGCGTCCAAGTCCCTGGCGGAGTTGGATGAGTACTGGCGGCAGGTTTATCGCCGAAGTTATTTTAACTTTGATCTGATTCCCCGGAATGAGGAAGAGGTCTATGGCCTCAAGGATATTTCTTTTTTCGACCTACTGGCCGCATACAAGAAGGCACTTGAAAAGAAGCCTGTCCCGGTTTTCCACTCGGTCGAAAGACTCAATGTTACCGTAGAGCAACAGCAGAAATTCATTGTGGATTTCTTTGGCTCACGAACCTGTTATTTGTTCAGCGAACTTTGTGAGTCGATGGTTAAGGTCGAATTGGTAGTGACCTTTTTGGCTATGTTGGAGCTGGTTAAGCGGGGTGAGATCGCACTGAAGCAAGCCACCATATTTGATGACATATGGATCTATAAGGGTTCCGAGTTCCCTCCAGAGGAAATCACGGAGGAGGAGCAAGCAGAGAAAGTTGACACACCTGTGGCCCCTGCGTTGGAAATTGGATCCGACGAGTCATCGAACAACGCAGCTGTGCTTGATGTGTCAGCAGAAGAATTCCACCCAGATGTACTCGACGAGGAGGTAAAGCCCGAGGAAGTTGAATTCTCACAAGTAAGTGACGAGCCGATGGATATCGAGGTGGTATCAACAGGAAATCGGCATGAGGCAGAAACAATAGCGTCTAAAATGTCTGATATCTCTGAGGCAACCGGAGCAGTTGATGAATCTGTATCCGCAGACACCGAGGATACAGATGACAATGGATTGGCCGAATCAGATGAAGCCGGGGTTTTGCAAGTCCCCGAGGAAGAAAGTCGGGTTGTCGTGCTTTCTGACCAAGTGATCGATGAGCCTGTTGATGCCGTTTTGCAAAAAAATGAAGAAATAGTTCAGGCTGAGAGGACGCCGGTTATTGAAAACGATGATGGTGTGTCATCGGCGCCGGGTTTGGATAGCAAACAAAATACAAATACTTTTCACAACGATAGTAGCCTGACGCAGCTTGAGGCTCTTTCGGATGAGTCATCCGAGTCGGAGGGGCGGCGATCGGATGACGTCAGTTCATTACCGGCGATCGATCGGAGTGCTGGAGAATCTG
>JAGQUY010000465.1 GCA_020438245.1 Bacteroidota bacterium | reverse complement strand
AAAAATATCCAACACGTCCTCGTGAATCGGATCAAAACGGGCCGTGTAGTTGATGAAGTACTCAGGATTGTGAAGAAGAAAGACATCCAGCACTTCCAACTTCATGCGGCGAAGACTCTGTTCGACCTGACTTTCCAGGAACTCCGGATGAATGCAATGCCAAAGACCTTCTCCAAATTCGACGACCTCCGGAAAAGCACGGGTTTTTGCCAGCGAGAGGTTTTGTCCCTGCATATAGCCGGCCTTGGTCACCACAATTATTTTTTCGCGGACGAAATCCTTGACAACCCGTCCGACGAGTATTTCCGAAAGACCATCCCCGTAATTGGAACTGGTATCCACGAGGTTCCCGCCGTTATCCAAATACGACCGAAGCGCTGCTTCGTGCACCGGGTTTCCCTCATTGACCCGGTAAGAGCCAAAACCAAGGGGATAGCAGGACAACGAGGTGTTTCCGAGAGGACGCAACATGGCATGAAGTATATACAAATCAACTTCATAAGACAAATCTTAGCCTATTAAAAATCGGGATTGCTCCCGATGCCATAAGTTTCCTATATTGGGCACCCATGGATAATCTTGAAGTTTATTTCAAACCGTTTCGGGATTCTGTCATCGGCCACGATCAGACGTTCGAAACACCTCGCGGCATGCAAAAACTGGTATACGCCGATTGGACGGCCAGCGGCCGGTTGTATGGACCGATTGAACGCCGTATGCTGGAACAGTTCGGTCCTTTTGTGGGCAACACCCATACCGAGACCACCGTTACCGGAACCTACATGACGGAAGCGTACCATGAAGCCCACCGTATCATCAAGGACCACGTCGGCGCGACCAAAGAGGACGTGATCATTACGCAGGCTTCGGGGATGACCGGAGTGGTTGCCAAGTTTCAACGAATATTGGGGCTGAGAATCCCCGAACAACTTTCGCCGCTTCTGCAAATGTCAAAGGTGGACAAGCCGGTCGTGTTTGTTACCCACATGGAACATCACTCCAACCATACATCTTGGCTGGAGACCATTGCCGATGTCGAATGTATCATGCCCGACGTCTCGGGCGACGTCAATCTCAATCATCTGCAGGATCTTCTGAAGAAATACAAAGACCGGCGCCTGAAAATTGCATCCGTAACCGCTTGTTCCAACGTCACCGGTCTGACAACTCCATACGCAGCCATGGCCAGGCTGATGCATGAACAGGGCGGTTTCTGTTTCGTGGATTTTGCGTGCAGTGCGCCCTATGTACAGATCAACATGCGGCCTTCGGATCCCATGGAGAAACTGGACGCCATTTATTTTTCTCCGCACAAGTTTCTCGGCGGACCGGGAACACCGGGCGTGCTGATTTTCGATGCTCGGCTATACTCCAACAAGGTACCCGACCAACCGGGAGGCGGAACGGTGGATTGGACCAACCCCTGGGGCGGGCGAAAATTCGTGGACGATATCGAATCGCGTGAGGATGGCGGCACTCCTCCGTTTCTTCAGACGATCAAAGCGGCGCTGTGTGTCCGGCTGAAAGAGAAAATGGGTACGAAGAACCTGATGGACCGTGAACACGAAATAGTTGAACGTGTTTTCCGTAAACTGCCGGACATTCCGAAATTGAATGTACTGGCCAACAAACACCGGAACCGGCTTGCTGTTTTCTCTTTTTATATAGAGGGTCTTCACTACAATTTGGGGGTGAAACTGCTCAATGACTACTTTGGCGTTCAAGTCAGGGGCGGTTGCTCCTGTGCCGGCACCTACGGCCATTATCTGCTCAATATTCCGCAGGATGTCTCAGAAAAAATAACAAGCAAGATTGACGGCGGCGATCTGTCTGAAAAACCGGGCTGGATTCGTATGTCTCTCCATCCAATCATGTCCAATGAGGAAGTCGATTACACCGTGCATGCCGTTTCCGAGTTAGCCGCACATCATGAGGAGTGGTCCAAAGAGTATGCGTACCACTCCCGAACGAACGAGTTCCTTCATAAACACGCCGCCTCTTCTCCAATCAAAGAGTGGATGACCGTCTGAGCGTACAATAAAAAAGCGACGATTCCCTCGAATCGCCGCCCTCTCTTAATCCTACCTACCGAAAAAAATTATCGTCGTTTCAGTCTCAATTTGGAAGTCTTTCTGTCGGCCTTGACCACAATACCCCGTGCCTCCAGATCCAATTTGACCGTAACCGTATACCAGGGGATCGAACCGTCAAACCGTTTTCCAAGCCGGCGTTCGATAACATCTGTCAGCTCGGTGTACGTCAAGTCTTTGGTTGACAAGGCACGTTTGATTTCACTCGCAATCAATTCGTACCGCTCTTTGCCGATTCGTACGCCCTTTTTGCCGAGCGGATGGCGTGTCAGAATTCTCTCTTCCACCGTTTTATTTCATCTTGCGTACGTTGCCCGAGCCGGAAACCCTTGTGTTCACGGTCTTGGGATCGCCTGCATAGGCTATATTTCCGCTTCCACTGATTTGTACATCCAGATCTCCTGAAACGCTCACGCGCGCATCCCCCGCTCCGCTGATTTTGGCGCGGCAGTTTTCGGTTCTAAGATCCATGGCGTCGATATTGCCGGAACCGCTGATTCTGCAATTGTACTCGGTGGTGGTGCCCGACAAACGGACATCGCCGGATCCGGAAATCTCACTGCTGATGGTCTCGGCAAATACATTCATCCTGATTTTTCCTGAACCACTGATGGTCAGGCTCAGATCATCGCTCTTGATGTCCCCCTCGCCGATTATTTCTCCGGAACCGCTCAGCTTGAATCCTTTGACCACCGGCATGGTGACATACACTTTGATTCGTTTGTTTGTCCAGGTTCGGTCAAACCACCGATCTTCCAGGCCGATTTTCAGAACGCCATTATGCACTTCGGAAACGATGTCTTTCAGTACATCTTCGTCAGCCTCAATGACCAACGACTGGGTATTTCCTTGTTTTACATAAACGTCTTCACTGCCTTTGGTCACGACAGTGTGGAAGGGCTCCACAGTACGGGTTTCTTTTCGTGTTTGGGCGTTTGCCAGCACGGACCCTGCGAACAGTAGTGCCGCGCTCATCAGCATAATTCTATATTTCATGGTATACCCTCCTTGTTATCGTCCAAAGGGGTATACTTAAATCACGAGGATAAGTTTCAGGCTTTGTGATCCAGCAGGAGGATTTTAACTTGGGCGGCCATTTGTGAATCCCGGAGGGCGGCAACCGCTTTGATAAACTCGGCAGGGGCTCCTTTCAGAGCCATTTCGTGAATGAACGTGTTGATGACGGATTTCCGGTCGAAGTCGCCCATGTCCACAATCGCCCGGACAAACTTACCGATCTTCGCGTCTTCCCGGGCCACTCTGATCAGGTTGACAAAAACCTCGTCCGCTGTCGGCGGCTTTTCTTTCATTCAGCAAGCAACTCCCGAACAAGCCGGTCCAGTTTGCCGGTCGTTCCAAAGAGGTTGTACCGAAGGACGCCCTGTTTATCGATCAGCAAGCTGGTCGGCGTCCCCCGCATGCCGTAGGTTTCAAACGTCGCTGCCGTGTACTCCCTCTGCAGCAGATAGTCCCTGATCCTAGTTGTGAGGCGCATCTGCTCGCCATAGCTCAGTCTCTCAAAATTGGGAACTTCGTGCTCGATCACACTCTTGACTTTGTCGTCGACATGGACTGAATCGCGATCCATCAAGCGATCGATAGCTATCGGAAAAGGAATAGAGTATCTCAGCTTTTGCTGATTCAGCCAACCGTGTTCGCTCAAGGTCGCCCGTGTCTGCCCAACCACTTCACCGTCAGAAAGAAGCTTTGTCAAATTCTCCGACGTATTCTTATCAAAGTCTTCAAAAGCGGTTGACAAGCCAAGCACTTCAAAGTCGCCGTTCCGATATTTCGAATAAACTTCAATCGCTTCGGGCAGTCCGTACAAGAAACAGCCCGGACAATTTACCTGAAAGACCTCAACCAGAATGACTTTTCCAAGCAGCCGATCGAGATTGGTAGCTTCGCCCTGGGCCCATCCGGAGACTTGAAGATTCGGCGCTTTTTTCCCGATCTCGACCATCAACTCAACCGGCCAAGAGAAGATCTTAGTCTGGTCATCGCCTCATCGATGTCCTTCAAGGACACGGCCCCGACCGATAACCGAAACCACCCCGTATCCCCTTCATGACCGAAAGCCTGAAAGGGCACGATTCCCAGCTGAGCGTCCTGCAGGAGGTATCGCCGAATGGATTCATTCGTGAGAAGTTTTGTGCCATCCGGAGTCGTCTTCCCGAACAGGTTGAACCTGGCGGTCAAATAGATCGCACCCATCGGTTCAATGGCAAAAACCGGATGCCCTTCTTTGCCCAGTGCAGTGATGCGCGAATACAGACTCTCCAACCTTGCCTGCACTCCTGCCTTCATGATGTCGTGATATCGGTCGATCTCGGTCTGTTGATTCAACAGCTCGGCGGAAGCCAATTGCTCCGGCCTCGGCGCCCACGCGCCAACGTGTCCGGCAATTGCCGACATGCGCTCGATCAGATCTTCGGGACCGACTGCCCATCCGACACGAACGCCGGTTGCGGCAAACGCCTTGGATATGCCGTCTACAAAAACAACATACGGCCTGATTGCATTTACCAGTGAAACGGGATTCACATGCGTGGTGGATCCAAACGTGAGCATCCAGTAGATATGATCATATATGATATACAACGGCCGCTCCGTGGAACTCCGCCTCAGATTTTCTTCGATGACCAGTTCACAAATCCCCGTCAAGGCTTCTTTGGAAAAAGCAGTTCCGGTAGGGTTGAGAGGAGAATTGAGGGAGAGAAGCCGTGCACCCCGGAGTTTATCTTTGAGCAACTCACGCGTCGGCAGAAACGAATCCTGAGGATGGCAGGGAACTTCCACTCCGCGCGCGCCGGTCATATGCACGTAGTGCTGATTGTTCCAGGATGGAGTTGGATACACCACCAAGTCTCCCGGATCGACCACAGCCAGATACATGCCGTAAATCAAGGGCCGGGCACCCCCCGCAACAAGCA
>JAGQUY010000464.1 GCA_020438245.1 Bacteroidota bacterium | reverse complement strand
TCGGAACACCTGCATGGAGATGCTGGACCGGAGGCAGCTCCTGTCGGGAGAGAGATTGAATAATGAAGTCATTCTGCATGGTACTGCTTCTTGCGGGCGCTTCGCTCGCACAACAGAGCCAAACCCTTCAACAGCTGAAAACCTTCGGGCGCGACTCTTTGATCCGGCGTGCTGTTCTGGCAATCCAAGAAAACGAGCACGACTTCGATCCGGCGCAATATGACCGGGTCCGAATCACCGAAGATCACGGCGAACTACACGTCCGATTTGAGCACTCCATTTTATACCTTGCCCGTAAGACGGCGTTTAAGTATGGCGCCATGGTGAGCCTGGTTTCCAACTCGGCAAGTTCTTCGATCCTCAGCAATCCGGACGATTATGACGACAGCCGGGAAGAATACAGGTATTTCAAATGGGATGAGAAATCAAGAGCGGCGGTTCGCTTCGTTCTGGGCGCAATCGGCCGTTCAGATGAGGTCGGTGATGTCGTTGATGGAACGTTGCCCAACGGAACTCAGATGACAATTCGGGAGGAAAGGGATTACTACGAAATTAACGTCGACTCCTGGAGCACGCACTCGTCTTACAAGATCCAAAAGAAATCGGGTTACCTATACGATGCGAGTCATAAGCACTACGCCCGGGACGGCAAATTACCCGAATTGGAACTTTGGCCGGAGAAGTGACTACGCCGCCGCCTCTTCGCGTAAATCAGCTGTTTCCACCACCTTCACTCGTTGACGCGAAAGTTTTGGTTCCGGAATCAACCACCAAACGAGTGCTGCCATTAGAACGACCGACAAGGATCCAAAAATCGTGTTGCTGAAAAACCCAAGGTTTGAGTAGATCGGTCCCGCCAACGCTCCTCCAAGTCCCATTCCAACCTGCCCCAGAGCAATGGTAAGGCTCATGAATGCTCCTCGATCCTTACCGGGCACGATTTCCGAGATCAAAGCCTGCATAGGACTGATTCTCGCCGATACGAACATCATCAAGAAAATAAAAAGAATATACGACATCCAAAATTCAGCGAGCACAACGCCCGTCAAGGCCATGACGGCTGCGAGACCAATACAGGAAGCGACGATGATCTGCCGTCGGCCGATGCGGTCAGATAACCTACCTGCATTAGGGCCCGTTAGCACCGAGGCGAGACCGCCAACGAAAAACAGCGATGCAATCTGATGACCGTTGACCCCAAATGTCGTTTCCAACCAGGTTGGCAGATAGACGACATACAGCGAAAAGCCCATGAACATCAGGAAATAGACTCCGGCGGTTGAAGCAGTGGACCCGTGACTGAGAAGGTAGCCGTACTTTCGTACGGCCATTCTTAAAGTCAAACGACCATTCAACCTGGCAACTGCCGGTTGGGGCACGAACCACAGTACAAGACAGAACGCGGCACACATGGTCAATGCAAACAACGAAAACGGACCATTTACGCCAAACCATTCGGATAAGATCGTTCCGAGAGGCACACCAAGAATCTGACCGGCAGCTATACCTGTTGCAATCCAACCGTTGGCCCATCCTCTGCGTTCGTACGCAAAGTAGTCGCCGACATAAGCAACCGAAGCGCCGCTCAATACTCCTCCGGCTGCACCGGCCAACGCTCTCACAATGAGAAAGGAAGAATAATCAAATACCAGGTTATGCAGTCCCAAAGCAACAGCCATCGAACCTGTGCCCCAAAGAAGGATCCGCCGTCTTCCTATCTTATCAGAAATGGGTCCCATTACAACCGCAAACACGCCGAGCATCAAGGCGTACGCGGTAATCAGAGTTCCCTGAATAGATTCCGGAATGGACAACTGCTTTCCGACCTGGGGCAGGATCGGTGCCAAAATCATCAATTGACTGCTCGCCGAAAACATAAGCAGCCATAAGGCCGCGATTACCATCCGATCGTTGGTTCGTTGAGTGGTCATATGTTTCCGGGTTTCATCCTTTCGGCCTTTTGCAGAACGAATTTGAATCGATTCGATTCCGCGCCTTATTGAAATATTTTTCGGTGCATATCGTTGAGTCCTTTCGACTGAAAGAACTCAACCAGCCCGGCCGCATCTTCCCCGCCCTGCTTTGCATGATGAAGCAACGTAAAACCATGCGGTCCGTACGATTCAAGCAGATTCGGATACAGATCCAGCATTCCTTTGACCAGATCTGTCTTTCCAAGCATGGTAAGAACAAAGATATCAGCTCGAGCTCCCTTATCTAAGAGATACAAGGCCGTATCTTTCAAGCCCATGTGCCCGGCCGCGCCCATAGCTGTCTCGAAGTCGCCATTGCCCCAGTCCCATGATGCATTCAACAGATGCGGCTGCTCATCCAACATCGACTGTACGGCCGAAAGATCCGTATGAGCCACCTTCACGAATTCGTTGACGAGTCCGCGATCCAGTGCGGGAGGTCTTTCGTTTGTTTTTGCCGCCAGTTGTGGCAGTGCAATCGTTCCAACCAAAACGGAGCCTTGAATGAATGTTCGCCGACTGATCATACCGCTGCTCTTCCTTATGAATTGTTTCACGCTTACGGCATTCAGGTGGAGAGGTTGCTCTCTTTTT
>JAGQUY010000463.1 GCA_020438245.1 Bacteroidota bacterium | reverse complement strand
AATTCTGTACAGCCGTGGCGCCTTGGCGTGGAAATGATCGTATTGCAGCTCGTCCGTAATCAACAGGTAAATTAGTATAAAGCACAACAATCCAGCGGCAAGCCCTGTAACGTTGAGCGTGGTGACCATTTTGTTTCGAATAATCATCCGGAGTACAACGCGAAAAAAATGTTTAATCATGTCATTTCTCCTTCATCACATCCTATGACCATGACGACGCCAGCCCGAAGGCATATCCGGCCACCTGAATCGTTGTAAATAATCCTATTCATACTTTAACGCTTGCACCGGGTTCGAAGACGCTGTTTTCACTGCGTGGTAACTCACGGTCGCCAATGCTATAGCCAACGCCGAAAGGCCGGCGAAAACAAAGAGCAACCAGTCAATCCCAACGTGATACGGAAACAACTCCAGCCAGGCCCTGCTTGCAAAATAGGCCGCCGGCCACGTTAGAATATTTGCGATGACGACAAACTTGGTAAAATCTCTGGACAGCATGAGCACAAGACGAGGAATGCCTGCCCCAAGCACTTTGCGTATTCCAATTTCCTTTGTTCGTTTTTGAGCGGAAAATGTTGCCAGGGCAAACAGACCGAGGCTCGCCACCAGCACTGCCAAGCCTGCAAAGTAGCCGATGATCTCACCGAGCTTTTCCTCGGAACGATACTGTACGAGAAAACGATCGTCTATGAAACTGTAGTCAAATGGATAACCCGGTTTCCACTTGTCCCATTCTTCAGCCAAAAACTTCAATCCGGATTCTTCACTGCCCGGTCTAAATCGGACAGAAAGCGCGCGAATACGGGTCGTCGGAATAAGAAACACAATCGGCGCAATTTTTTGGTGCAACGACTCAAAATGAAAATCCCTCACGACCCCGATAATTCTCCCATTACGGTTTCCGTAATTGAATTTCTTGCCCACGGCCTCTTCCGGCGATCTCCAGCCAATGGAAGAAACAGCCGCTTCATTCAGAATGAAGGCATCGGTTGAATCGCTTGCCAACTGAATGTCGAAATCCCGACCGGCGGCAAGTTGTATTCGATAGGTCTTCAGGAAATCATGATCCACATGATTGTCCGCAATTCGAACGTCGAATTTTTTCATTTCGCCGTCGATTTCGGCCGCGGCACCCTGGGAATCAAGCAAACGCCCGGAGGGAACCAGACTGGAAAAGGTTACGCTCTCAATCGCCGAATTGGATAGCAGGCGCTCCCGGATGTTCGTAAGGCGTCCAATCAGGTCCGGTGAAATGTTGGTGCTGACAATATGATTTCGGTCGAATCCGAGAGTTTTGCTCTGCATGAAGTCAAGCTGTTTCCGGATCATGCCGACGCATACTATCATTGCAATCGAAATGGCAAACTGAAAAACCACGAGTGAACCCCGGAACCAGATTTCGCGCCGATTAGTCCTCAAGACGCCTTTCAAAACCTCCACCGGTTTGAACGCGCTGAGATAGAATGCAGGGTAACTGCCGGCGCCAATGCCTGCGATTACGGCAACAGATATCATGACGCCTAGAATCTGCCAATCGCCGACCACGGAAAACTCCATCGATTTTCCCGTGAAACCATTGAACCAGGGAAGAATCAACTCGACGAGTCCGATTGCAAGAACAAGAGCCGCTGAAACAACTACAGATGTCTCACTTACAAATTGACGAATCAGCGTTGCCCTGTCCGCTCCGACCACTTTTCGTATCCCGACTTCTTTTGAACGATCCGATGCCCTCGCAGTCGATAGGTTCATAAAATTAATGCAAGCGATAAGCAGAATGAAGCCTGCCACGGCAATATAGATGTAGACCAACTTGATATCGCCATTGGCCTCCACTTCGGAGTCCAAATGCGAATACAGGTGAATGGATGTAACCGGCCACAAGTGAAGTTTTGTAAACTGGGATACCTTTTGACCGGGGCTCAGCGATTTGTAGACGACCCAGCGGTCAATGAAATCCGGAAACAACGACTCCAGTGTTTCGGGTTCGGCGCCTTTGTTGAGAAGAACGTATGTCCCGAAGCTGTTGTTGCCGAAGTTGTTCACAAAATAGTCGTTACCTGCCAGCACCTCAAGCGTCGCAAAAGAACAAAGCATGTCCCACTTAATATGTGTGTTCGAAGGAATGTCTTCCGCTACCGCGACCACTTTGAGATCAACTCCTTCATCCTGATTACGGATTACCTTCCCCACCGCGTCTGCACTGCCGAAGTATTTTCGAGCGGTACTTTGGGTTATGATCAATGTGTTCGGCTCGCTGAAGGCATTAAGGTCGCCTTGCGCAAGTGGCCAGGTAAAAATGTCGAACAGACTTCGCTCTGCATAGAAGTATCTCGGCTCGTTAAATTTCTTGTCCTGATAGACCATCAGCGGATTATCATCGACGAACCGGCCGATCTTCTCTATTTGTTCTGGAAAATCCTGTTTCATTAAAGGCGCAAAAGAGGGGGCAAGAAATCCAAGGTGAAGGCTGGTTACACCGTCTTTGTTGAACCACTCCCTTGATACACGATATATACGATCTGCATTGACGTTGAAGCGGTCATAGCGCAGTTCATCCAACACATACAATGATATCAGGAGACAGGCAGCCAATCCCACAGAAAGCCCGACAATGTTGATCGCTGAAAATGTCTTGTGCTTCAGAAGGTGCCGGATCGCGGTTAGGATGTAGCTCTTAATCATCTTCCTTCATTCCTGTTTTTGAAAAAACGATTGGGTATTCTATTCATTTCTTAATGTCTCCGCAGGATTCGATCCCAAAATTCGTCTGCACTGTATCGCAATCATCAAGAGAATCAACATCAGGACGAATCCGACCGGAATTAAAAGGCTACCAATTATCATGTCCACCCGCACAGCAAACTGATTCAACCAACCGTCGATAAACAGATACGCAACGGGAACTGAAATCAGTGCTGAAACAAGTACAAGAGTGGAATAATCGCCCGTGAGCAATCGAACAATCGAGTAAAACGACGCACCCAGAACTCTTCGCAGACTCAGTTCTTTGTTTCTGCGTTGGATCGTGTACGCGGCAAGGCCAAACAGGCCGAGAGCCGCAATAAAAACAGAAACGAAAGAAAACGTCGATAAGACGCCGGCAAAACGCTGCTCCGAGCGGTATTGCAAATCGAAATCTGCATCAAGAAAAACGAATTCAAACGGCTGTCCCGGCAAGAGCTTCTTCCATGTCTCTCCGATGCCGGAAAGGGCCCCCGATATATTCCTGTCCAAACGAATTGAGACATACCCGAGCCATCCCGGCCAATAGGTCATCACGAGAGGTTTGACGGGCTCATACAAGGCGTTATAATAAAAATCATGGACGATCCCAACGATGCGGCCGCGTCCGTTCATTTCAAACGATTTACCTATAGCCTGATCAGCCGTCCACCCCACGTCACGCAAAAATGATTCATTTACCAAAACATCGTTTTCCCCGCCGGATTCTGAGAGATTTTTTCCAGAGATCAATTGAAGTTTGTACGTCTCAAGAAAGTCGGGGTCGATTACCAGCATTTGAATTCCATGATCACTGTTTTCCGGCATCGTCTCAATACGATATCCCATATGGGTACTCATCCTTCCAGGAATATCTCCCGATGCGGTTACCCCCGAGACACCTGGAATCCGCTCCAGTTCATTTTTTACCGTCTTAAGCTGTGCGGTAACGCGACTATTCCATTGGTATGGGATGACGGCAATCTGCGATTGATCATAACCAAGATTCCGATTTTGAATAAATCGGATTTGCCGAAGGATCGTGATTGCCCCGCCCAAAAGCGCAATGGTCACGGCAAACTGCACCACCAACAGTACATGCCGAAGCTGAGCACCACCGGCCCAAGACAGATCCCTTTTCAATATCCTCAGCGGGTCAAAACCTGATAAAAGGACGGCTGGATAGAGCCCCGCAAACAATCCGATTACCAACACGCTTCCCGTCATCAAGCCTACTGTTTGCCAGGAGAACCACCATCCGGGCTGAAAAGATTTTCCCGTCAACTCATTGAACCAAGGCAACGCAAGTTCGATTATGGCAACTGCGGCGATCACAGCAAGCAAGCAGATCAGCAATGCCTCCAGGAGCAGATAGACAAATATCTCCGCCCTCGGAGCCCCGACGACTTTGTGTATGGCAATTGACTTCACGCGAGTACTGGAGCGCGCCGTTGAAAGGTTGACAAAATTTACACAAGCCAGAAAGAGGACAAAACAAGCAACCAAAACAAGAACATCAACCAGGGTTGCATCGCCGGTTGGCTCAAGTTCCTGATGCAGATGGGAATGAAGGTGAATACTTGTCATTTCCTGCAGAGACAACGATCGACCAGAGTCTTCTCCAAGGTATTTCTTGACTATTCCTGCCAAACGCGCTTCCAGTCCCGGAAGAGATGCTTCCTCAGAAAGCTTGATATAGGTGTAGAAGGTGTTGGATCCCCAGGTTTCCAGATATTTTTTCTGGATAAACTGTTCAATCGTTGGCCATGAAATCAGTGCGTCGGCATGAAAATGGCTCTCAAAAGGAACGTCTTCAATCACGCCGATGACGCTGAGCGAAGTTGAGTCCTTGAAAAAAAGAGTTTTGCCGATTGGATTGTCCCGTCCAAAATACTTTTTGGCTAATGTGGATGACAAAACGACTGTATTCGGTTCATAGAATCGCGCCAACGAACCCTTTTCAAGATTCCATGAAAACATCTGCCAGGTATCCGGGTCCGTAAAAAAGATGTTTTTCTCGCTGAATGCCAAATCGCCGACCCGAAAAACGGATATATACCGTTGGAAGCGGGTTACAGCCTCCACCTCCGGACACTCCGCTTTAATGATCGGCGCTAAAATGGGTGGTGTCCTCGCAAAATCTCCTCCGCCATCCGACAAGAAGTGATTGACTACGCGATACAACCGATCGGCGTCCCGGTGATACTGATCGTAGGACTTCTCATGCCATACATAAAGTCCAATAAAGATGAACGTTGCCATTCCCACTCCCAATCCGGCGGTGGAGAGCGCGACAAAAACCGGTTCTCGGCAAATATTTCTCCAGGCAATTTTGAACGTGTACCAAATCACGCTTGACCTGCAATTGCTTGATAAGACCTGACCTTGGTCAGTCCAAGGATATTGACGACCGAATAACCACGTTTCTTTGAGAGATTTCGTAAAGCATCTTTGATATAATTATTCAGCACATCAATCCTCACAAAGATTTCGTTACAAAGCCGGACAAGGGGAGGAATTCATATTCCCCCTACTCGTACCTCAGGCTGCTCACCGGATTCATGCGGGCAGTCTTTACCGCCTTGAAACTCACGGTCAGCAATGCAATTACAACTGCAAAAATTCCGGTAACCGCAAAAACCGTCCAACTGAGACTTGTTCGATACGCAAACTTCTCGAGCCATGCATTCATGGTAAAATAGGCAACCGGCCATCCTATTACGTTCGCGAAAATAACAAGTAACATGAATTCTTTCGACAAAAGACCGACAATACCGGCAACGCTGGCGCCCAAAACCTTTCGTATGCCTATTTCCTTTGTTCGTTGTTCGGTTGCATAGTTGGACAGCCCGAAAAGACCCAGACAGGCCACCAGAATTCCGAGCCCGCTGAAGACGAACATCGTTTGTCCCACATTTTGCTCAGCCCTGTACAACGCATTGAACTTTTCATCCAGAAAAAAATATTCAAATGGTGCGCCGCCGGATGCCGAAGTCCATGCCTCCTGAACACGGGCGATCACAGACGACATATCGTTCGATTGAATTCTCAGGATCACCCGATCCCGATTTCTCGAACCCGTAAAATGAATGGCAAGCGGTCGGATTGTCTCGTGGAGCGACATGAAATGGAAATCATGGGTCACACCGATAATACGGTAAGGTACCAACTCATCCTCTCGACCCGGAGATCTGATGATCTTGCCTACGCCCTCTTGAAACCCGAGGAAAGGCAATGCCGCCTCGTTCACAATGACCGCGTCAGACGAATCCGACGCGAATTTCGGCGAATAGTTGCGACCCTCTTTGAAGGTCACACCGAGAACATCAAGCGCGTCATAATCAACACGCATACGCCACAACAAAACCGGATTTGCCGGATCTCCTCCCTCGGGAATGTAGGCGGTGTTGCCGATATCCAGGCCCGGCAGCGTGGATGCATATCCGGCATTCAAGACGCCCGGTATTTTTTTCAAATCTGCCTTCAATTGATCGTGGGTACCGCGCAAAAGCCAGCTATTATCAATAACCAGAGTATTGTCTTTCTTGAATCCAAGGTCTTTTTGCTGGATAAACTCCAGCTGTCGATAAACCACCATGGTTCCGATGATCAGTACCACAGAAATCGAAAATTGAAACACAACCAACCCGCTCCGTAGAAGCGATCGGCGCGGACCCGTACGAACATCTCCCTTGAGAACTTTGGAAGGGGAAAAAGCAGATAGCATGAACGCCGGATACCCTCCGGCAATAACACCAACGACTGCCGCAAAAGCGAGAAGCGCCAGAACGAAAAGCGGATTCTCAAGATACGGAAGGCTCAGATGTTTTCCGGTCAGCGTGTTGAACCACGGCATGATCAGTTCAATCAAAAGAATGGCGACGCCAAGTGCTGCCATACTGATCAGAATCGATTCGATCAGAAACATCTGCACGAGTTGACTGTAGGCTGAACCCAGCGCTTTACGGACACCAACCTCCTTGGAACGCCGGGTTGATCGGGCTGTCGTCAGATTCATAAAGTTGATACATGCGAGCAGAAGAATAAAAACGGCAATAAGGGAGAACACATACACGTATAAAATATTGCCATTGGGTTCCACTTCATTGTGCAGGTTGGAATACAAATGAATATCCGTTACTTTTTGAAAGTAGTAACTGTATCTTCCGCCGGCATCTTCCCATTCCTTAAAGCTGACTCCAAAGACCTGCTTCAACAGCGGCCCGGCGCCTTCGACAACCGTCTTCTGAAGTTTTTCCGATATCTCTTCCGGCTGATGGCCCTTTTTGAAAATTACATAGGTATACCCGTTATTGGAAAGCCACATGTTCTCGTCTCCAAAATCACGGCTGACGTACGATGCCAGAAAATCGAAGTGAACATGTGAATTGGGCGGTATTGCTTCGACCACGCCGGTTACTTTATAGTTGTCCCTACCATCAACCACGAGGGTTTGGCCAACCGCCGTTTGATCGCCAAAATATTTTTTTGCCATTTCGTCCGTTACAACCAAAGTGAACGGCTCTGTCAACGCCGTCTTGGGGTCTCCCTCGAGAAATCGTATCGACAAGACGGACGGTAGATTTGAATCTGCAAAAAGGAATTTTTTTTCATTGAACGCAGTCTCTCCGAATTTGACCGTGAAGTTGCCGGATTCCCGGAGACGCGC
>JAGQUY010000462.1 GCA_020438245.1 Bacteroidota bacterium | reverse complement strand
CGGAATTTCTAAAAAGGGCAATTGAACTGACTAATCAGCGTTCCTCCGATTAAAAAAGTCGGTAAAAATCGTTGATTATTAATACCTATCCGCATACTTTCCAGGCCCAAAATGTAATAGATGGGAGAGGAATCATGGCCGTTGAAGTAAAACTACTGTCTCGAGCCGACCGGAAGGCATTTATTCGCTTTCCCTGGACAGTTTACAAGGACGATCCCAAGTGGGTACCCCACCTCCTCATCGAACGCTCTGAATTCTTGGATCCATCAAAAAACCCCTTCTTCGACCATGCCGAGGTTGCTTATTTCGGAGCCTATAAGGACGGCGTCATGATTGGCCGAATTGCGGCCATCGTCAATCATGCTCACAACCAATTTCATCAAGATCATGTAGGTTTCTTCGGCTTGTTTGAATGCAAGAACGATCTTGAGGCTGCTCATGCCCTGTTTTCAGCCACCGCTGATTTTTTGAAGTCTAAGGGTATGACTACGATGCGTGGACCCATGAATGTATCCACCAACGATGAGTGCGGTCTTCTGATCGACGGTTTTGACGAACCGGCTGTTGTAATGATGACGTACAATCCGACTTACTATATCGATTTATTGGAGAACACAGGTTTTGTGAAGTCCAAGGACCTCTGGGCTCACAAGATAGATCATCCTACGGCGATTCCGGAGCGACTAAAACGCGGTATCGATCTTATTCTCAAACGCAATGAATTCACCATTCGCACCATTAATATGAAGGACTTCAACGGTGAGGTGCGAAAAATAAGGGATATTTACAATTCAGCGTGGGAAAAAAACTGGGGTTTTGTCCCCATGACCGACGCTGAATTCGACCACCTCGGCAAACAGATGAAACAGATCCTCGATCCGGAGTTTCTTTTTATCGCCGAGCATAAAGGACGCCCTGTTGGGTTTTCTCTGACCATACCGAATATAAACGATGCTCTTATTCACATCAAAAATGGGCGCCTCCTTCCTTTCGGCATCTTCAAACTGTTGTGGCACACAAGAAAAAGTGCCGTCAAGTCTCTGCGCGTGTTGACGCTCGGAATTACCAAGGAGCATCGCAGCTCCGGCATGGATGTTGTTTTTTATTATAAGACCTACGAGGCCGCGGTGAAAAGAGGTATTCAATGGGCCGAAATGTCGTGGATATTGGAAGACAACACTCCAATGAACCGTGCCTTGGAACGCATGGGTGCGAAAGTGTATAAGAAATATAGAATCTATGATAAACCAATCTGAGGTATCCGTTTGAAGGCGCTGATTACCGGTTCCAACGGATTCATTGGAAGCCACTTGACAGAGCGACTGGTTGCGGACGGCGTGAACGTACGTTGCCTCGTTCGGCCAACCAGCGATCTTTCAAATCTCGAAGGGGTTGAGGTGGAGTATATCTTCGGCGACATAACCGAACCGGGGTCACTTCGACAAGCAGTGGAAGGAATGGATTATGTTTTTCATCTGGGAGGAATAACCAAAGCGATTGACGAAAAGGGCTATTTTGACGTAAACGCCAACGGTACCCGCAATCTGCTCGATGCCTGTGTTCGCTATAATCCGCGGGTTCAAAGAGTTGTTGTTGTCAGCAGTCTCGCTGCCGGAGGACCTGCTCGAGCCGATCGGCCGAGAGTTGAATCCGATTCAGATTCACCGGTAACTCCGTATGGCCGGTCCAAGAAAGCCGGCGATGATTTGGCGGTTCAGTACGCGGATCGTTTACCGATTACTATTCTACGCCCCCCCGCCGTATATGGACCGCGTGAAAAAGACATATTGATTTTTTTTAAACTGGTGTCCATTCACCTCAGGCCACAAATTGGATTTTCATCGAAATATTTGAGCGTTATTTTTGTTTCAGATTTAGTGGAGGCGGTGGTGCTGTCGTCGGCCTCCTCCGGCCCTTCGGGTAGCATTTACTATGTGGATGATGGAGAAATTCATACTTGGCAGTCGTTCAGTTCGGCTATATGCCGTGCATTGGAAACGTGGGCTTTACCGCTCGTCGTACCCGAGAGCGCAGTTCGAATGACAGGTTTGTTTTCAGAATGGATATCAAATTGGTCGGGAAAGCCGGCAGTACTTAATCGACAGAAAGTTATAGAACTAACTCAGCCATCATGGGCAACAAGTTCGCAAAAAATACGTAAAGAATTGGGCTTCGAGAGCAAGGTGGCCTTGGACGCCGGTTGTCGGCTTACCGTAGAATGGTATCGGAAAAGATCATGGATAAATTGAGACTCGTACGAGATACATCAAAAGTTATTATCAGAGAGCGGATTTTCACGCTTCCCGGCCGTATTATGAACAACCTGGACCTGAATCCCAATGATGTCGCATTTTTTGCATATTTGAGCGTTGTCGGTGTGCTCATTTTGGTTTTCAGAAGTCACCTCCCTCTGTGGCCATACTATCTAATGGCGCAGACGGCACTTATTGTCACGGCTTTTCTCGTGATACGAACTTCGCAGATGGTCTCTTGGCTGCCACTGACTATCCTGCGTCAATGGTACCCCGTGTTGTCATTCACCTTTCTCTATATGCAGGCGGGCATCCTCAATCAGATGGTATTTTCCGGATACTGGGATGACTTTTTTGCAAGAGCTGATCTATGGATTTTCGGTGTGGAGCCTGGCATCTGGATGTTCGATAACTTCAGCAACTCTTGGCTGAACGAACTCCTTCATGCCTGCTATTTTTCGTACTACATAATACCGGTGACTCTGGGTCTGATCCTCTATTGGCAGCGGGATACAGGCTTTTATCGGGCCATGTTTGGTTTCTCCGTCACGTTTTACATTTGCTATTTCATGTACATCCTGATCCCTGTGGCCGGACCCATTCATTTACGGGAAGGCCGATTTGTCGACAATACCTTTTTCGTACATATTATGGATCAGATTTACGCCTCGGTTGAAAAGCCGGGTGCTGCATTCCCCAGTTCCCACGTGGCCATTGCGGTCATTACTCTTATGTACGCTTGGCGATTAAGACGCAACTTCTTTTGGATCGTTCTCCCAATTATTTTGGGACTCATCCTGTCCACGGTGTACGGCTTCTACCATTATACAATAGACGTCTTCGCCGGAATCGTTGTGGCCGTAGTCAGCTATTATATTTGTAATTGGATCTACGACCGATATGCCGTGAAATATTTTACGGAAGAAATCCCCTAGACTGGCAGACGTTCTCGCATCACTGCCTTCCAAATCGGTGGAATCAGGGCCAGATAGAAGCAGGCAAAATAACCGCTTGGAAGCCTCGGCCCCTCAAAAACCTGAAGTTTCCAATATTCTTTCGAAGCCGTAATATGATGATCTGCATGAAGCGTGAGTTCTACAAGAGTCCACCGACTCCAACGGTTCAGGCTTTGCCAACTGTGCCATGCTTCCACTTTCTGATCAGGCTCACGCCGAAGACCCCAGTGCCGTATATAGTTGACATATTCCAGAAGAAATATGGCCATCGCACTTTGGGTAATCCACGCTACGGCAACAATCTCCCCGTAGGCCCAAAACAATATTGCCAGCGTACTGATCTCCACCGCCAAGAAGGTTATAGCCATTCCGGGCTTCAGCCGAAAAGAACTGAGCCATTGACGCGGAATGGTTGAGAGGATAAAACTCCACAGACCCTGGGTCACCGTTGCGGATGCGGAATCCTTGGATGTCGAGACCCACTTGTGGTGACCTCTAATGTGCTCAATATAAAAATGCATGTAGGACACTGTCCAGAGTACAACGATGCCCATGGTTTTCTTCCAGCCTTGTTTTCTGTGAATGAGTTCGTGGGCGATCACAATACCCGATGTTCCCGCCGAAGTACCTGATGATAACGCTGCACACCAGAAAAATACCGAGTATCCTTCGTGATGCGCGAAACGCAGAAGAACCAAAACAGAAACCAACTGTAGCATACAGTGCAGGTATAGAATGACATCAAAAAACAACGGATGAAGGTGTTCCAAATTGGTCCCTTCAGATTCACCAAGCGTCAGATCCAATAGGGGGTAAAGTACGAATGCCGTTGCCAGACCGGTGACTGTCATCCACCCACCGACATGGATACCGGTGATAGTGAGCAGCGGCAATGCGAGGCTGACCAGATATGCCAGCCGGTTTTGTTTCCAACGTGAAGGTAAGTTCATTCGTCTGCAAATCTATATTCAGCCTGCAAGAAATTCAAATTGAATTTGCGGCATTCATCGACAATGGTTATTTTAGAAAGAACGATTGAACGGGTTTTTCATGCGATACAAAGTTTCTGCGGATAACAAAAGTTTTGACATTGAAGTAGCCGAAGCCGGCGAGCAATTATGCGTACGAGTCGGGAAAGAAAAAGAAATTCAGGAGTTCTTTGTAGATTTTGAAACTTCCGGACAGGGTTCGGTACACTCCATGCTTGTTGGTGGCCAGTCCTACAGACTGGTCATCACCAGACAAGGATCCCGCCATGCAGTTTATACCAGGGGGCATCGGTTTGAGTTCCTCGTGGAGGACGAACGCACATTCCTCATGCGGTCGTTGATCGGGGAAAAAAATCGCCAGGTCTCCGGTGAAGTCAGAGCACCCATCCCCGGACTGGTATCAAAAACTCTGGTTAATGAAGGGGATGTCGTCGCACAGGGACAGGGAATACTTATACTTGAGGCCATGAAAATGGAAAATGAAATCAAAGCGCCGGCCGCGGGAACCGTCAAGAGAATAAGCGTGAAAACCGGACAGAACGTTGAAAAAGGGCAGCCCTTATTTGTGGTGGGAGAGGCCTAGGTCGTTTCTTCACCGTCCTCAAGCTCATCCAAAAAAGCAACCGCTCTTCGTAGATGTGGAATGACAATTGATCCGCCTACCACCAATCCAACGCTGAAAACTTCGAACATTTCCTCTCTGGTAACTCCAGCTTCCTTGCATTTATTGATATGGTAGCTGACACAGTCGTCACAACGAAGGACCATTGAAGCAGCCAAGCCCAACATTTCTTTTGTTTTAACATCCAGAGCGCCGGGTTGATACGTCAAGGTGTCAATCGAAAAAAATCGTTTGATCACCTTGTTGTCTTCCTCCAGAATCCGTTCATTCATTTTCTGTCTGAATTCAGTGAATTCTTTGTAGCGACTCATACAGTCCTTTCGCGAGGTTGAGGTTCAAAATCAAATCAGCCCACCATTGATGTCCAGCTGAGCGCCGGTCATGTAATCGGATTGTACGATGAACCGTACGGCATGATAAATATTCTGGGGGTCCCCTAACCGTTTCATGGGGACAGTATTGAGTACCGTCTGCATCATATCCGGTGGAACTTCGTTGATCATACCGATGTTGTAGTATCCCAGGTTCAGACAATTGCAGGTTACGTTCTTTACCGCATTTTCTTTTGCAATAACTTTTGTAAGTCCCCAAAGTCCCGCCTTGGCGCTGCTGTACGCGGACGTGCCCGGAACACCCAATTGCGGTACCACGGAGGCAATCAGCACGATCCGCCCGTAACTCTGCTCCCGCATCAGCGGCAGCAGAGCGTTGACCATGAGGAAGGCAGTACCGAGATTCCCTTCAATTACCGATCTCCAACTGTCGGGACTCAACTTGTGAGTGAACCCGTTCGTATTTACTCCGGCACAATGCACAAAGTTGATTTCTTTCAAAGCAGTTCGATGGGACTGAACAAAGGATTGGATCTGGTCTTCCTGTGTCACATCCACTTTCACATGCCGTTCGGGCATTGAGGCAGGATGGGTTTTGTTGAAAATTCCGAGGACTTCTTCTCCATCGCCCGTGAGTTTTTCGAAAAGGAATTTACCGATGCCGCGCGATGCACCTGAAATAAGAAACATACTGATCTCCACAATTAAGTACTGGTTCCTCTATACCGCCAACTAACCTCCAACGTCCCCTATCGGACATCCTCATACTTTTCGAACAGGGGAACACCTGCGTTCTCCACGTCCTTGGCAAAGGTTTCAACCTCTGTACTTCGATACTCATGATAGGTCGACAGGAACTCACTCACTGCTTTCCTGACATTCTCGAACTTGACTGTTGCAGCCTCGGTCGGACTTCCATAGTTGGAGGATGCGGCATACATGGCGTCTCCTATCCGATTCCGAAGGAAATCTGAATCGTCTATGATACCCTTTGTGTCCGGATCCGCATCGATTTTCTTTTGAAACGAAGCCATCTTTTTCTTGATGACCTCAGCACGCCGCTTCAAGGAGTTGCCCGTCGTCGAATCCATGTGAGCGGTTCTTGCTTCGATCTGCAGAATGGATTTTTTGATGTCTTCTATTTGTCTATAGACCATGGAGATCTTGTTTAATAGAATACCACAAGATTCTGCCAGCTTTTGGGACTGTTCACGGCCCGTCGCATCGAAGGGCATCCGCGGGTCGGGATTGACCTTTACAGTCTGTTTGAATTCTTTTCCTTCATACTTGAACCGAACCGCATAGGTTCCGGGCAAGACAAACAGACCCGAGTGTTCGATGTCGAGGCTGTCCGTACCATGAGGAGTATGAAATTCTCCGCGGCATAGATCCCAAGCAACACGGTTGAGCCCTTTCCGGTCGGGACCTTTTATCACGCGAATAATGGAATCCCCGTCCAGAATTTCAATACGGACTTTCTTTTCCTTGACCGTGCCTTCCCACGCCGCAACACTGTCCGGTGGATTGGCCACATAGGTAATTATCGCTCCATAGTCTCGAGGCTTGCCTTTGAACATCGCGTCACCGCTACTGCTGTACGGTCCGGCCCAATATTCCGTATGGTATTGAATGGCATCTTGAATTTCAAAGAGCTTTGGAGAGGCGTTTAGCGCACTTGAAGCAAGTTCACGAAGAGGCGTAATGTCATCCAATATATAGGCCGATCTCCCATGAGTTCCGACAATCAGATCGTGGTCTCTGGGATGAATCGCAATATCGGTAACCGGAACCGTGGGAACACCGGCTGTCCACTTGGTCCAGTTCTTTCCCGCATCCATACTGACAAAAAGACCGAATTCTGTTCCGGCATAAAGAAGATTCTTGTTTACCGGATCTTCTTCGACCACATGAACAAAACCATCCAGCTGACTTGTGGACAAACTTTGCCATGTTTTTCCGAAGTCTCGAGTTACAAAAACATAGGGTTGCCAATTCGATCTTCGATGATCATCGAAAACCACGTAAGCAGTTGCAGCATCATGTCGTGAAGCTTCAATATGAGGAACCCAAGTACCGGCCGGAGGTGTTTCTGATTTATTCCGCGCCTTGATGCGATCCGACAGGAGATCCCACGTTTTGCCTCCGTTGGTTGTCAATTGTACATTTCCGTCGTCCGTTCCAACCCATAGGACATTTTTTTGCAAGGAGCTGGGTGCAATGGTGAGTATGGTGCAGTGGTTTTCCGCTGCGGTCACGTCGGGTGTTAATCCACCACTTTCCGCCTGTTTCAGTTTGCTGGAATCATTGGTAGTCAGGTCAGGACTAATTACCGTCCAACTTCGACCTTTATCTGTACTTTTGTGGACAAACTGACTGCCATAGTAGATTGTTCTTGAATCAAAAGGATCGAGTGCAAATCCGGCATTCCAGTTGTAACGCTGCCGAACGGCCGTCTCGTTGGGCCTGATGTCCGTTCGCGCCCCGATTAAGTAGTCGGAGTAAAAAAGATATCCACCCTGAGACATGGCATAACCGCCCTTAGGATTGTCCGGATCCGGCTCCGTGTCAAACCCGTCCCCAAAGCCTACCATTTCCCATTCGTGATTATAGATGCCGTCTTTCTTGAAGGTAGTGCTGGGTCCACGCCACGAACCATTATCCTGCATTCCACCGTAAACATTGTAGGGAGAATTCATATCATAGCTGATGTGATAAAATTGACCAAGCGGCAGGTTTTCTACAAAACGCCACGTCTTTCCGCGATCATTACTCATGGCAATTCCGCCATCATTCCCGGCAATTATCCTCTCACCGTCGGGATCCAACCACAGGGCATGGTAGTCGGGATGTATAACACTCCATCGGGACATTCCATCAAAGGTCTTGCCGCCATCTTCGCTGGCACTCAGCAGAAATTCGATCCGATAAACCAGATTTTCATTTTTTGGATTGACTGCGATGCGTCCGAAATAAAACGGACGCGGATTAACATCGACGTCTTTGTTTACCGTCTTCCATGAGAAGCCGCCGTCGTCGCTGCGCAACAGTTCGCTCTTTTTTGCTTCAACCATCGCATAGACTATGTTGGAACGCCCGGCGGCAAACGCGACTCCGATTCGACCCAACTCACCCTCAGGTAATCCCTCTTTCGCCGACTGTTTTTTCCAGTTTCGACCGCCGTCGGTCGTCACATACAAACCGCTTCCCATACCGCCGGATTTGAAAAACCACGGCCACCGACGATGTTCCCACATTGACACCAGAAGTTTATTTGGATTGAAGGGATCCATCGCCATGTCCCCGACGCCTGTCTTCGAATCAACAAACAAGATCTTCTGCCAAGTGGCTCCTCCATCCGTTGTCTTGAACACGCCACGGTCCGAATTTTCCCCCCACGTCGTCCCCATGGCTCCAACGTAGGCCGTTTCGGGATGAAAAGGATCAAGCAAAATTCGGCATATATGTTCGGTCTTCTCCAGTCCGACAAAGTTCCATGATTTGCCTCCATCGATTGACTTGTAAACGCCACGACCAACTCCTGCAGTATTCCTGACATTGGCTTCACCGGTTCCGACCCAAACAATATTCGGGTTGACGGGATCAATGGCCAATGCGCCTATCGAATTGACGCGTTGTTCGTCAAACACAGGGGTCCAGCTGACACCGCTGTTTGTTGACTTCCACACGCCACCGGTTGCAGCACCGACATATATGATTTCAGGGCTGCCTGGAACTGCATCGATCGCGGATATACGACCACTCATTCCGGCCGGGCCGATGCTGCGGGCCTTCATACCGGCGATAAAACCAGAATCAAGCTGGCCGTAAACCGTAAGCGGTTCGACGGCGATAAGAAGGAGAATAAGCAGAACTCTGCGCATAAGGATCTCCGATCATTGGTGTTCAGTTACAGCAGGACAAGTTGCAACGACCTAATGTTGCAAAGCTTTATAAAATAATCAGGGGAAATCTAAAAAACATGAGAAAACATTAATGCGGCCGCGCATTTTAACACGATATTGATCGTCGGTCCCCGCAGGTTGGCAAGACACCCAATCGCTATTCGACAAAGACTGATTGAATGGGAAAGGACCGATAAGAATCAAGTCTTCAATGACTCGGCGGTTAGATAATCCTGGGACCGTTGGCAGGGCGAAGGGGTAACGCAAAGGTGAAAATCGAGCCGCGGCCTTTTTCACTTTCGACTCGAACAGTTCCGCCGTGGCCTTCCACTATTTTCTTAACGATTGCCAGACCCAGGCCGGTACTGCTTTCACCTGCTGTCGGCCGGGCACTCAGTTTTTTATAGCTGGTAAAGACCTGCTTCAAATCATCCTCGTTCAAGCCCTGGCCGGAGTCCTGTACGGAGATTTCCACATGAGTTTCTGTGGCGGATGTTGCAACCCGAACCCATCCGCCCGGTTCCGTATATTTGATCGCATTGCTGACCAGATTGTCACATACCTCGGCAATGCGTGCCGAGTCGATTTGAATCGCGGGAAGGGATGGATTTTCGTCAACCTCCAAGGAAATTCGTTTCTCTTCGGCGACCGGCTCATGGGACAATACACACGGGAGCAAAATATCGTTCAAATTCGTCTCCCGAAAGTCCAGTTGGAGCCTTCCCGATTCAATGGCAGCAACGTCAAGAAGATCGTTGATCAGACGATTCATCCGGAGAACTACCTGGGCAATGCGAGTGAGATCATTTTCCACTCTTTTCATGTCGGGAACCGGTTTTTGAAGCTCACGCTCCATGAGTTTGGCACCAAGCGTAATCACCGACAACGGATTTCGAAGATCATGTGCCGCAATGCCCAGAAATTCGTTTTTCTTTTCATTCAGGGCTCGGAGTTCCTCCAGCATTCGTGCTTTGACAAACGCCGATATGATGTGCTCCTTCAGGTGGAGCAATAACTCAAGATCATGGGTTTCAAATGCGTCTTCGTTAGTCATGCTGTCAAAAATCAAATACCCTTCAATCCGATCTTCCACATGAATGCGCATGGCCAACATGGCCTTGGGTTCTTCAAGGTGCTTCAGTTTGTCGCCGGCGGGGCGACCCTTAAAACTTTTAACAACAAAGACATCATCAAAAATCTGCTCCGCGTTTTGAGTGTACCGTTGCTCCGCCTCGTCCGGTGTAAATTCGATGGATGAGACGTCATCCACAGCCCATCCGTCGCTTGCAATATATCGGTACATGCCGGTGTCCTGCTGTCGAACCAGCACGGTGGCCTTGTCCACCGATTGCAGGATTCTTGTTTGTCGCAGAATCGAACGCATCAGATCGGCCATAGACAACTCGGTATTGATCGTCTTCACAATGTCATTAATTCGCTCCTGCTGATCTTTAAGTTGTTTGAGCAGACGATTGTGAACATTCAACATTTTATTCTTCTGATTGATCTCCAGCGTCCGTGATTCCACTTTGGCTTCGAGTTCTTTTGCTTTTCTTTCCAGATTCAGAAACCGGAAACGATTCGCCGCAAAGACCAAAAAGACGAAGAACATTGAATACACAAAATAGGCCCACCATGTCCGATACCAGGGAGGAAGAATCCGGAAAGAGAAAACAGCCGGTTCACCCAATTGTTCATACAAGTCACGCGCCTGCACAATAAACCTGTATTCCCCTTCAAATAAATTTGTGTATTCCTTCTGAGTCATCGCCATCCAATCGGACCACGTCTCATCAAACCCTTCCAGCTTGAAACGAAACTCGTTGCCGGGCTCCCTGTCAAAGCTGGGGGCAGAAAACGTGAAGGAAACGGTATTCTGGGCATGGACAATTTCCTGATTCAAGATCGGTTCGGGCGTCGCGCCGCCATATGCGATGGAGTCTCTGCCGATCCGAATCGTACGGAGAATTGTCTTGAACGGCTCCAATCGTTGTTCGGCGAGGCTTCGGGAAAAACAGATCAGACCGTTGCTGTTCGCAAACCAAACTTGGTCGGACGAAATCGGGTGAATATACCAACTTGACCATTCACTCAAACCGTTGAGTACTCTCGACTCCCAATGAGGAGGACGGAGCGGATTCAATACGCCATGTTTCAACACAGGAGAAAACAACCAGATATTTTGTTGCGGATCCACGGCAGCATACGCCACCGGAGCCGACGGGTCAGGCAACAGAGAAGAAAGTCTTTCATCCGGAGAAAATTGCTGCGTTAAGTTGTCGAACCGATAAATGCCGGCGGCTGTAGCCACTCGTAACGTCCCTTCCATTTCAAAAACACGACTCCATCCGCCGGGGAGTCCGTCTGCAGTGGCAAAGCGTGTGATATGTTTCGAATGGTTCATTCGAATAATTTCAGCCGAATTGGTGCCCAACCACAAGGAACCATCTGCCTCCTCAACGCCACCTCGGATCTCATTTGAAATTTCCGGACTCCTTTCAAGCCGGGCGATCGCCCCATGGAAGTGCAACGTGGCAAATCCATCCCGAAGACCTACCCACAAACCGCCATCACGGTCGGTGCGAATGACATAAGCCGGCTCATCGAGCAGTTTCCGAGTGGACGTACGCTCAATGCGGTAGATGCCTCGACTGGTCGCCACCAGCAAACCACCCGGAGTGGATAGCATCTCCCAGCATTCCGTTTGAATTCCCTGGACCGGGTCGAATTGCCCGGAGTTGGCCCCGGATTCATTCCAGCGATAGACGCCCTGAGATGTTGCAACATAAAATTTTCCCTCGTGCCT
>JAGQUY010000461.1 GCA_020438245.1 Bacteroidota bacterium | reverse complement strand
GCGGCCTGCTCGGCAATAAACGCCCACGGGACCGCATGATACAGCGCGGCAGTGAAAAGCATATAGAACGATCCCACGGTAAGTATCGAAATACCGATTGCCAAAGGCATGGTTCGGTTGGGATTTTTCGCCTCTCCGCCAGCCTGCGCGATGGAATCAAATCCGATAAAACTGGAAAACAAGATTGCCGCACCCGCCAGCAAGGTGGTCATCGACAGTGGAGTTTCGGCAAGGTCAGGTATTGATCGCCCTTCTTTGGCAAGCAAGGCGGCTGAAAAATCGGTATGGTCGAAATAAAAACCTGTGACGATCACGACGCCACCCAGTATGAACATCAGAAACATCAAAGGAACAAGAGTCCGTTCGTATGTTTTCAGACCCAATAAGTTCACGCCGACGAACGTCCAGAGAAAAAGCAGGGGGAGGATCAGTCGTACAATATCCTTATTCAGCAGGCCGGCCATGGCCATCCAGCCAAGTGCTTCTGCTATATCACGCAGGAAAGCCGGCAGAACATACGAAACAACGCCAATGCCCATGCACAAGCCGAACCACTGCGAGAAACTCGCGACAAATCCCGCGTAGGGACTGACGGCACGACTCGCGTAGACGTAACTGCCGCCGGCGCGGGGCATGGCCGAAGCCAGAATTGCGTACGAAAGAGCCGCGAGTACGGCCGGTACGGCTGCGATGAGGTACGACAACAGCACATCCGGTCCGATGCCGGGTACGTTTCTCTGTATCATGACAGGTACGACATTGATGGCAGCACCGATCATGGAACAAATTCCGGTGGCGGCCAGCCCCATCAGACCCATCTCTCTGGCCAATCCGGTTTTCGACGTATTAGGCATTTCTTCGGACATACTGGAACCGAACCTTCGTTTTCCCGGCGTCCACGGCTTTGATAAATTTGATCAGGTCGCGCATATACACCTGCTGGTCTTCCGTGTCAAGAGGCGGCCTCCGTACTTACGCAGTGAATTCAACGAAGCCTCCATGGTTACTGAAAATGTTCGGGTTATCAGACGGGAACTATTCAGAGCATACAAAACACGGGCAAAAGTTCAAATAGCAATCTAATGTGCGAAGATGTTGGTTTGAAATGAAGTACAAACTTGGTAACCTTTAGTAAGCAGGGAGGATCATGTTGGAAAAAGTACGAATCAAGCTTGTTCTTTTTACGGAAGAACACTTTCAGGCGATCTTCGCCGATGACATGCCGAGGCTGGGGAAGGCCCTTGACGTGAATACGCCGGAGACTTGGACGGAATACAAAGACGCGATGGATGCGCTGCCGGTTTTTTACAAATGGTTTCATGAGTTGGGTCCTGAAAATCCCTGGGGAAGTTATTTCATAGTTCATCGAATGGATAAAGAATTAATAGGGACCGGCGGCTACAAAGGCAATCCGACGGAGGATGCCATAGTGGAAATCGGATACGAAATCAGAAAGAGCTATCGAAATCTGGGACTTGCAACGGAGACAGTGTCCATTCTTGTCAACATGGCCTTTTCAAATCCCGGTATAAGAGCGGTTTGCGCCCATACCCTGGCTGCCGATAATGCGTCAGCAAGCGTTTTGAAGAAGAATGGTTTCACAGCGGTCGGAACGGTGACGGACCCGCAGGACGGAGAGGTTTGCCGATGGATACTGAACCGACAATGAACAGCTAGTCGATCGGGATCAGAGCAACGACGGGATGAAGCTCCCATAGGCCTTTGACTTGAGATGGTCCCCTTACCTTGATACCCCTTCCGCCATTGCACGAGCTGAAGGATTGATTATCCTCATCGCAGGGTTGTCCGTGGGTGGCATCCAGAAACACGTAACCCCTGACAAGAACCTTTACCGGGCTCTGAAACAGGTGAATCGTACTTCCGATGGAAGTCCCGGCCTTCCGTGCATCGGATTGGACCAATGCCCATGCCGTTCTTCTCGCATCGCAATAGTTGGGCCCCGGTGGAACTTCAACAATGACATGATCCGAATTCCAATCGGGGGAAGAGGCAATTTCAAGATGGAAGTCGTTGTCTTTTTCGAAGATTGAATTGGAGTGCTCGTATTTCCACGCAACCAGATAGCCTTCCAAGGTAACTTCAAACGTCTCCGCACCCTCAATCGGGCTTTCCTCAGGAATTTCCTCGACATTTCTCGGTGCCAAGGAATCCAGACGGGCGGTCCAATGCAGCCATTCTTCAATGGAAATGCTGTTGCCTTCGTTGAA
>JAGQUY010000460.1 GCA_020438245.1 Bacteroidota bacterium | reverse complement strand
AAACAAACCAACAAGCACAATCCCCGCGTAGATCAGATATGTGGCGGCAAGCTGGTGGGTATAGAAAACCGCAATAATGACGATCGCAAACAGGTCGTCTATGACTGCAAGCGCGGTCAGAAAAATTTTCAGTGAAGCCGGGACCCTACGACCGAGCATCGAAAGAATTCCCAGAGAAAACGCGATGTCGGTTGCCATGGGAATCGCCCATCCAGTCATTGAAGGCAACCCCGCATTGAAGGATATGTAAATGACCGCCGGCAAAACAACCCCGCCCAGTGCCGCCACCAAAGGCAGTGCAGCTTTTCGGGGAGAGGCTAATTCTCCGTCCAAAAGTTCGCGTTTGATTTCCAAACCAACCAAAAGAAAAAAAGCAGCCATCAAACCATCATTCACCCAATGATGAACCGTTTTATAGAGCGGACCTGCACCAACTTTGATTTCCCAAAAACCGATGTAGGAAACAGAAACAACTGAGTTGGCCAGCAGCATCGAGATTGCGGTCGCAATCAGCAACAGGATGCCGGTCAACCGTCCGCTTTCTTCAAGGTCTTTGAATATTTGCCATCGATGAAGCATAATCAGTTCTTGAGGCTTAAAAGATACATTACGGCCATCCGAATGGCCACTCCGTTCAGCACTTGATCCAAGATGACCGAGTGTTCGCTATCCGCGACGTCGCTATCCACTTCCACTCCACGATTAATGGGTCCGGGATGCATGATGATCAGGGGTTTTGACGCACGCTCCAATCTTGCCCTTGTAACACCAAATTTTTCGTGATATTCCCTGACCGTCGGAAAAAGACCCAGCGTTTGTCTTTCCAGTTGGATTCGTAAAATATTCAGCGCATCGGCGTTTTGAATCGCTTCATCGATGTCATGATAGATTTTCACATTCAATCGATCGAAGTGCGGCGGGATGAACGTGGGCGGGCCGCAGACACCGACATCGGCGCCCAACGCCTGCAGTCCCAGCACATTCGAACGGGCTACTCGGCTGTGAGTAATGTCCCCGACCAAAATAACCCGCACGCCTTCCAAACTGCCAAGCTTTTCTTTAAGTGTCAGAAGATCCAGCAATCCTTGAGTTGGATGCTCATGGGCACCATCACCGGCATTGATAACATGTGCCTGCAGCCGCTCCGACAGAAACTGTGCCGAGCCGGCTGAGGCATGCCGCACCACTACCATGTCGACTTTCATGGCTTCGATGTTTCTCGCCGTGTCTTTAAGCGTCTCTCCTTTGGAAGTACTGCTTCCGGCCGAGCTGAAGCTGATGGTATCGGCCGACAGCCTTTTTTGGGCAAGCTCGAATGAAAAACGCGTTCTCGTGGAGGCTTCAAAAAATAGATTGCAGATGGTAAAACCCTGGAGGGTGGGAACTTTCTTGACGGGACGATTGAGAACTTCTTTGAAAGAAACCGCCGTCTCGAGAATCAGTTCGATCTCGTCTTTGCTCATGCCTTCCAGCCCAAGCAAATGGCGGCTCTTCAATTCCATCAAACTTTAAACACTGGGATAAACGTCCTCAAAAGTCAGGCCAATATAGGCCGGATGTGTAATTTTATCAAGCTTTTTTGAATCTGCATGACATCCAAAAACAAAGGAAAGGCTGCTTCCTAGAAATTCTTACGCCGATTCCTGATATAATCTACAAAAATAGACTGGCCCAGGTTGTTTAAACCGGCATAGAAAGCACGTCCCTTGTTCGTCTGTGTTAATGTCTCGACAAAACGCTGCAGATAGGGATCGTCGGCAATCATGAACGTACTGATGACGACATTGTCTTTGCGGCATTGGGCCGCTTCCTGCAAGGTCTGATTTATTATTTTGCGATCCAACCCAAAAGGGTTTTTGTACAACCGTCCCTCTTCCCAAATGCAGGAGGGTTTGCCGTCGGTAATCATGAAAATTTGGCGGTTTTTGTTCCGGTGTTTTCTCAGCAACTGACGCGCAAGACGAAGACCCTCCTTCGTGTTGGTATGAAAAGGACCAACCTGAATGTATGGTATATCTTCCAGATCGATGGCTTTGGCGTCATCTCCAAACGTAATCACATCCAACGAATCTTTAGGATAACGGGTCAGGATCAGTTCAATGAGCGCCATCGCCACCTTCTTGGCGGGCGTGATCCGGTCTTCTCCATACAAGACCATGCTGTGACTGATGTCGATGGCCAGCACCGTGGCACAGGAGGTCAGGTGCTCGGTCTGGTAAACTTCAAAATCATCTTCGGTAAGATTGATTTCATCGCCCTTGCTGTGCTTCATCGCATTACTGATGGTCCGGACAAAGTCGATATTGGACGGTGAATCTCCGAACTGATACTCCTTCGTCTCGCTTAATCGTTCGACGCCTTTACCCATGTGCGATGTTTCATGGAAACCCATCGGTGATTTTTTCAGGGAGCTGAAAATTTCGTCCAACGAATCCTGACGGATCTTTTTTTCTCCTTTCGGAGTCAGCACCGGTGTCTCATTGTCCCGTTCTTCAATGAACCCCTCTTCAATCAGTCGCCGATAGAAGTCGTCAAACCCAAATTCATCCGAGAAAATGTGATGCTGCTTGTCCAATTCTGTCATCCATCGCAACGCTTCATCAACATCACCGTTGGTGTACAGCAAAAGCTGATTCAGAAGTTTGAGCAGATCCTCGAACTTCATGTTCTGCTTGATCAGGTCATCCCGAAATTGCGAATACTCAAAATCCATGAAGAGCCTTTATGTTGTAACGCGGGGTACCTTGCCAAATTTCCGATGGAGAACAAATCCTGCGACGAAGACGGGTATCAAAAAAAGAAAGTTCACGTCTGACAATACGGAAAATACGACCCCGAAAACAAGTACGACCAGCGTTATTTTTTTACCGTTTGCAACAACCGAACGCGTATCAAAAGGATCACATCGATATTGAAAAAACCAATGGAAGATCAAGGCGGTCGTCATCACAAGAAAAATTCGGCCAAACCTCCATGCCAACAGCGCGGACAATACCGCTGCAGCTCCCGCAACCGTCAAATTGTAAATTCGGCTTTGGTCAAGCCCCAAAAAGACGATGGTTGTAGTTTTTCTGGGAACGGCGGCCGCATCGTTGTCGTGATCAATATAGTGAAAAAGGATCATGATACTCACATAAAGCATTCCCAGCACAACTGCAAACGACACCATGGAAGCGGAGAATTGACCTGTCTGCACATAAAAGCTCCCCGTCATGTTCAAAACAACACCGGTAAACCCGCCAAGCCACTCTCCTGCAAACGGCCGATACGCAAGAGAGAGCGGTGGCAGGGTGTAAAAAACACACACCAGATACCCGATGCCAAAAATCAAAACGAGCGTCAACGACTGTGTTCTGTAATACAGGATGCATACCAACAGCAGATCAAAGAAACTGGTTACAGCGAACATTCGCCACAAACCGGCCACGTCGATCAGGCCGGTTTGCAGTACCTTGCTGCCGCCGGAAATTTTGCCGGACGCGAACGCTTTGTCGGTTCCGCTTTTCCAATCGTAAATTTCATTGACGATGTGAGCTGGAAAGCCCTGAGTTATCGATGCAATCGCTGCCGTCAGCAACATATTGACCCAGTTGATCGAAACTCCCTCCAAGCCGGCCCAAGCCGTACTGACACTCACCGTAAGAATGGCCCACACCATTACGGCCTGAACTCGAAAGATCATCACCCATGCCTTGAACGGAGCAATGAACATCAACGCTCCAAAACCCTGAAGTAGGTGCGCCACGGGCCAACATCGAGTGAAAGTTGTTTGGACAAAACCCGGGCTATTTGACCGAGGTGGGACCAGTCGTGAAGTACCCAGGTGTGAAGAAGCT
>JAGQUY010000459.1 GCA_020438245.1 Bacteroidota bacterium | reverse complement strand
TACTCCAAAGCCATCTTAAGAATCGCCGATCCCGGCTCCGATCAGTTCGAAACAAGAGGCATAACACTTCGTCATGCGGAAATTCACTGGAAAGCACCCGATCTTCGTCATGAAATCATTACCGCCCAGCGTCACCTCAAGGATCTGAAATGGTTTTCTTACGAACCCTTTGATCTCGGATTGATCATGGATTTCGGCCTCAATCGAATCACCGTCGGCAGCGTTTCAGTCGTCGGCCCGTTGTCATCTGACGGTAAAGCGGCATACCGTTTTTCAATGGCGGGTTCTGACTCCGGCCGGTCAAAACCTTGTTACCTTATTCAAGTTGATCCTCAGGACCGTTATCAGCCGCTTATGCAGGGACTCCTGTGGATCACGAAGGACGACTTTCATCTGGCACGGGTGGAGGTTCGATTCAACGAATCCGTCAAAATCTTTCCCCAGCCGAAGTACTGGACACTCACTGAGGAATTTGACCGGTCTTATGGTATGTGGCTTCCTGTTCATGCAAAATGGACAATGAAACTCGATCTCAACCTTATTGCGTGGAAAAAGAAGGCCCAATGGACCAATGAATATCAAGTGGTCGATGCCGCTGTTAACGGTACCGTGGATGAAACCATTTTCGGGGAGCGGCTGCGGGAGATAAGTCCTGATGCGCAGTTCAAGGATTCAACGTTTTGGAACCACAACCAGATTATTCCGTTGACTCCGCAGGAAAGTCTCGACTTTGAACGATTATCGACGATCGGCAAAAACCTGAAAGTAGTGTATCCTGACATCGAGAGTTTTGAAGCTAAGCAGCGGGAAGAAGACGTCCATGTCGGCTTTCGATTCACACCGGACGGACGGTACAATCGTGTGGAAGGTTTCTATGGCGGTGCAGAACTTGGCCTCAACCATTTTTCATTCCGCCAAATCATACGCGACCTTACACTTAAGGCCTCTTACGGGTACGGTTTCGCCGACAAGAAGTACAAGTACTCTGGAGAGATCATGAAAGGTTTCCTTCGACGGTCTTTTTATGTTGGAGCTCGCTACTATAATGATCTGACCTTCAAAGAGCTGACGGGAAATTTCTTATCAAATTCGGTGGCGGCGCTTCTGTACCGCTACGACGGGCTAAATTACTTCTATACCCGCGGTTTCGATGTATTCACCCGATGGAAGCCTTCCTACCGGTGGCAAACCGAAATTCGATATTCCGACCGCCTCGACAAGAGCACTGAATTAAATACGTCGTATGCCCTGATCAAACGGTATTACGCGTTTGAGCCGGTGTATCCCATCACCGAAGGGCGATTGCGGCGATTAAGCAGCTCCTCCACGCTCAAAATCGGGGATGGAATCGGCATTGCCGCCAGAGACCCTTATTGGATCATCAACGGCTCCATGGAATACTCCGATGAAAACCTTCTGAAAAGCGATTTTCATTACTCCAGGTATTACGGGTCCGCCCGTTTCCATTTTCCGACCACGCGCCGGGGCTCTCTTGACGGCAAATTGTACCTGGGATATGGTACGGATCGGGTTCCTCAACAATACCTTTTTGATCTGGCCGGTGAATATCCGCCTTACCGCATGAAGACCACAGACATTCTTGAATCCGAGGGAAACCACTTTGCCGGCAACTATATGGCCCAGATTTGCATCGAGCATAACTTTGGCGGAACATTGCTTGAAAAAACCGGCTTGCCCTATCTGAAAAATGGAGACGTGGATATTACTCCGTTCGTAAACGTCGGATACGTAAGGCTCACCAAGCTGGCGCGGGCAACCCTGGCCTACCCGGGAATCAGGGACATGGACAAACCGTTGGTCGAAACCGGCTTTGGCATTGGTGATATCCATCGACTTATTCGAATCGATTTTGCCTGGCGTCTGACGCGTCGTCAAATAGGTAACAGAAACTTTTCAATTGTTACCAATGTACTCCTCCAGCATCAATAACGGTTCCTTTGCATTCGGGCACAGGTTTTCTTAACTTTGTCCGACCTGTTTACTTTGATGACTATTGCCCATCTTTGATATCTATAACATCAGGAGGACTCATGGAGAAACGTTTAAACGGTCAAAAGGCGCTTGTTACCGGAGCCAATTCGGGCATCGGCGCGGCAATCGCACAACGGCTTGCTGCTGAAGGCGCAGAAGTGGTTATCAACTTTTTATTCAACGACTCCGCCACCGACGAACTCGTCAAGAAAATTGAAGCCGGTGGCGGCAAAGCCATGGGAATCAAAGCCGACGTTTCCAACGAGGAACAGGTTGACGCCATGTTCAAACAGATGTTCAAGGCGTACGGCACGATCGACATTCTCGTGAATAACGCCGGCATAGAAATACATAATTTACTTGAGAACATGACCAAGGCCGAATGGGACAAGGTCATTGCGGTTAATCTGACCGGTAATTTTCTTTGTTCCAGATCAGCGATCCGGCAATTCCTCCAAAATGAAAACCGACCCTCCAAGGCCCGTGGAAAAATTGTCAATATTTCGTCCGTTCATCAGGTAATCATGTGGGCGGGCTTCTCCTCCTATTGCGCCACCAAGGCCGGTATCAATCTGTTTGCCCAATCGGTGGCGCAGGAATATGCGGAAAAGAAGATCCGGATCAATAGCGTCGCACCCGGCGCCATCAAAACACCCATCAACCAAAACGTATGGAGTGACCCCAAGGGAATGGCGGACCTGATGACTAAAATGCCGTACGGTCGCATGGGAGAAGTGGAAGACGTGGCCGCTGCAGTAGCATTTCTTTCCTCCGATGAGGCCGACTACATTACCGGCACAACGCTCTATGTGGATGGCGGAATGTGTTTGTATCCGGAGTTTCGATTTGGCGGCTGACCGACCTGACGACAAAAAACCGTCTACCGAAAAAACCAAATCCGGAGCCGTCAAGGAAGAAGAGCTCGGAGCCTACCTTCACCTCAGGATCACGGAGACGGAAAAACCGGAACTGGATATCGAAAAGGTCGTTCCGGAATCTGTTCGTCAAAAAAGAATATGGAAGCGTTTCCATGTCCAGCGGCAGGTTTTCGCATCCCGCACGACGGCCTTCATTCGCGACGGCCGAAAAATGTTTATCGTCAGCTTGGTTCTCTGTCTGCTGGCTCTGATTGGACTCTATTTT
Source organism: Bacteroidota bacterium (assembly GCA_020438245.1). GTDB lineage: Bacteria > CLD3 > CLD3 > SB21 > SB21 > JAGQUY01. The sequence continues at coordinate 712 of JAGQUY010000459.1, read as the reverse complement.
GACCTGGACAAAGGGATCATTGGTGGCACGCTGGTAATTTTCGGTATTCTCTCCAGCGCATTTTCGTGGCTCGGAGCCGCGGTCCTCAGCGGAATCGCACTGATTCCTTTTATCGGACCAATCCTGGTGACCATCCTAAGCTCATCCGTATTGTGGATCATTAACGGATTGGGATATTTTGTTTCCGTCGTGGCCATCCGGGCGGGACACGGAAAGGCAGTACTGAATTATCGACTGCTCGTTATTGTCTTCTTGACCGGAATGGTTTCCGGCTATGTGATCGCCAAACTTGTCAATTAACCGAGGTTTCATGAAACACGCCATCCTTATCGTCCTTCTGTTTGGATGTGTTGGCTGTACCGCTTCGAGGCCTGCATCAGATACGGATCTGAAGGCACGGTCAACCGTTCTAACCCACAGATTCATTCTGATCGATACTCACGTGGATACACCGTATCGACTGCGGGAGGAAACAGATGATATAAGTATCCGGTCATCGGGAAATTTTGACTATGTGAAAGCCCGGGAAGGAGGGCTCAATGCACCCTTCATGTCGATCTACATACCTTCCTCGTACGAACAAGACGGAGGTGCGAAGCTGCTGGCGGATACCCTGATCGCCATGGTTGAATCGTGGAGTCGCGAACATCCGGAGAAGTTTGAAGTCGCCACGTCCGTGGCCGATGTTCGTAGAATTTCCGCCTCGTCAAAG
>JAGQUY010000458.1 GCA_020438245.1 Bacteroidota bacterium | reverse complement strand
TCTTCGACGCCTTGGCGGATCACTCCCGCATAAGTCCTATGGCTTCCCTCATTGCCGCCATGATTTCCGTGTAGCCGGTGCACCGGCAGATGTTGCCCGACAGCGCACTCTTGATCTCGTCATCCGTGGGATTGGGATTCTTATCGAACAACCATTTGGCAACGACGACGAACCCCGGAGTACAATATCCGCATTGTGAAGCACCTTGGTTGTTCCAGGCCACTTGAACCGGGTGGGGCTTATCCATCGCTGCAATACCTTCCACCGTCAAAATTTTCTTATCTATGCAATCCATCGCAAGGGTGATGCAGGCCTGAATCGGCACGTTGTCGATCAGCACTGTGCAGGCACCGCAATCCCCGATATCGCAGCCTTGCTTGGAGCCTGTCAAGTGACAATCGTAACGCAGGGCCTCCAATAGTGTTCGGTTCGGAGAGACTGCAATCTCGTAGATATCCCCGTTAACTTGTAAAGAAATCAGCTTTTTCATGACATCGCAGATTTGAATTTCTGCATGTTAAGCATTGAGGTTCTGAATTTCAACGGTTTAATGGCTCCGACAATTATGGCTATTATGAAACCACACGGGAAGAGTCCCGTTAAATAGGTAGTATTCTGTACAAGGAAACTCCCGATGAAACGTTTCTTGACTGCCTTCCTGTTCATTACTTTCCCGATGAGCATCTCCTTTCTCCAGGCACAATCCGATGGTTGGACCAAGACCAATCCAAAATCCGCAGGCTTGTCGGAAGCACGTCTAACGGAAATGGAAAAACTGATAGAATCCGGTGAGTTCAAGAAAATCACCAGCGTGCTCATCGCCCGAAAAGGCCAACTTGTTTTTGAGAAATATTGGGGAGGAACCGGTGTCTCTGATCTGCAAGATACCCGCTCGGCAACCAAATCGGTGACCAGCATACTTACAGGCATTGCCATCGATCAAAAAAAACTCGGCGGCGTTTCAGAAACCGTTTTCAAATTCTTTCCCGAAAAGAAACCGGTGCAGAATCCCGATCCCCGGAAAGAAAAAATCACTATTGAGGATCTGCTCACCATGAGTTCTTTGCTGGAGTGCAACGACTGGAATACGTTTTCCCGCGGGAACGAAGAGCGTATGTATTTGATTGAAGACTGGCTGCAATTCACGCTGGATCTTCCGGTAAAAGGATTCGCACCCTGGGAAGATAAACCGGCCGATCTGCCCTATGGACGCGCTTTCAGCTATTGTACGGCAGGTGTTTTTACTTTGGGTTGCGTTCTTTCTAAAGCGACGGGCATGACAATAGAGGACTTCGCCAAGCAAAATCTCTTCGGGCCGCTTGGCATTGCGGAAGTTTCCTGGCAATTTTCTCCGTTGAACCAGGCTCAGACCGGCGGCGGACTTCGGCTGAGGAGCCGCGATCTCCTTAAACTTGGGCAGTTGTATTTGAACGGCGGCACTTGGAACGGCAGGACGATCGTCCGTGCATCGTGGATCGACCAATCGACAAAACCGCACGCGTCGATCGACGAAGGCGTCGAGTACGGATACCTCTGGTGGCTCAAGACGTTTGATCCGGGCGACCCGAAAACACATGCGTATTATATGTCCGGCAACGGAGGAAATAAAATCGCCGTATTCCCGGCCCTGGACATGGTCGTTGTCATCACCTCGAACAATTATAATACGCGCGGGATGCATGAACAAACCGACCGGATATTGACCGATTTTATTTTACCGGCCGCCCAATGATCCGTCGCCCAGATAATTCTCTTGCTTGCTCCATTCAGGCGAACTGCTTACATTAACGCACTGCCCAAATTCCAAAAGGACTACATGGATCTTTTCGCGACCATTCTGGTGGGGCTCGTTGCAGTGCTTCACATCTATTTTTTGATTCTGGAAATGTTTTTGTGGACCAAACCGGCCGGACTGCGTGCGTTCCGAAATACCCCGGAAAAAGCGGAGGCCTCGAAAGTTCTGGCGGCCAATCAGGGTCTCTACAACGGCTTTCTCGCGGCAGGCCTGATTTGGGGACTCTTTCTGGGTGCAGACGGATCACAGATTATCCTGTTTTTTCTCGGATGCGTGATCGTGGCGGGAGTTTTTGGGGCGCTGACAGCCAGCCGGAAAATTCTGTGGATTCAGGCGATGCCCGCTGTCATAGCGATGATTTTGACGATCTTATCCTAGCAGAAATGCTTTTTTTGTTCGGCGGTTCGCTTCGACGAAATCACGAACGACGGCGTCAGGCGCTCCCGGAGTACTGAGCCTGTCGATGACTCGAAGGGAACTTTGTCACTATCCGCACGAATGTTCCGTTTTCGCATGATGAATAAACTCATATCATTCCTGCTTTTTTACTCCGGCCTGGTATTCGCACAGACGGACTCAACCTACATCATCGTACTCGGCATTGCGCAGGACGGCGGCTATCCGCACATCGGATGTCACAAACAGTGCTGCATGAAAGTTTACAACGGCGAACTCCTGCACAAATCCGTTGTTTCCCTTGCCGTGGTGGATGAAAAAACAAACCAATGGTGGCTCATCGAAGCCACGCCGGATATTACCGCACAGCTGGAAAACTTCCG
>JAGQUY010000457.1 GCA_020438245.1 Bacteroidota bacterium | reverse complement strand
CGGACCTTTCTCCTGACCAGTCATCAATCTTCCGCCGCTATTGTTGAACAACACCGTCGATGCGGGACAACCACCATTCAGCTTGTGGACAGATTATTGGAGGGTACGCATGACGACATTCGCCGCGACCTGCCGGGTATCGAATTGGTCCAAGTAGTTCACGTTCTCGATGAGTCATCGGTGAACGAGGCACTGAATATTTCCTCTTCAGTAGATGCGTTGTTGCTGGATTCGGGCAACCCGAGCCTGGCGGTCAAGGAACTTGGAGGTACAGGCAGGACGCACAATTGGGAGTTCAGCCGCCGTATTGTCGAATCGGTGAACATACCGGTGTACTTGGCCGGTGGACTTCGACCTGAAAATGTCGCCCAAGCGGTGCGCGCTGTCAATCCTTACTCCATTGATGTATGCAGTGGGGTTCGTACCGAAAATATACTCGATATCAACAAGCTTCACTCCCTTTTCCGAGTATTGCAAGACGTAAATTGATCGTTGATTGGTCGAAATCGACTTCGTAGTTTGTTTGAATGTCTCTTTTATTTTCCTATTCATCGTATGAGGAGTTGACTCATGAAAACGTGGATTACTGTTCTTCTTGTTACGGCAATTTTCAGTCTTTCCGCCCAAGAAGCGGATACTACTTGGAAAAAAGGCGGGACCATCGGCGTCAATTTTAGCCAGGTTCAACTGAAAGATTGGTCCGGCGGTGGCGACAATTCTCTGGCTTTAAACTCGCTGCTATCGCTATATGCGAATTACTTTCTTGAGAAGACTCGATGGGAAAACTCATTGGAGTTGGGTTATGGTATCGTCAAACAGGGTTCAGCCGGCACACGAAAAAGTGATGATAAGATCATTTTTGTCTCCAAATACGGCAGGGATTTCATCGGACCCTGGAAATATTCGGCGCTGCTGGATTTTAGAACCCAGTTTGCCAACGGCTACGATTATGGCGTCCCGGATTCCCTCAGAAAACCGATCTCCAAATTCATGTCTCCGGCAGCCATTACATTGGCGCTGGGTGCCAATTACCGTCCCAACGATATGTTTTCCGCCATGATTTCTCCGGTTACCGGGAAAGCTACCGTTGTACTTGACAGCCGTCTAAGCGATGCCGGGGCATTCGGGTTGGACCCCGGTAAAAAAGTCCTGTCGGAGTTTGGATGGTTTATTAATTGTGTATATCAGACACCGGTAATGAAGGGCATCGACTTTACGTCGAAACTCAATCTCTTTTCCGCCTACAATAAGGCCAAGGAGATCGACGTGAACTGGGAAAACCTGCTGCTTATGAAGGTGAATGAATATGTGAGTGCAAGTTTTACCGCTCAGTTGGTGTATGATAAAGATGTGGTAAACAAGTGGCAGGTCAAGGAAGTCTTCGCAGCAGGGCTATTGTATAAGTTTTAGGGCAGCCGGATTGCAACGAGGACCAAAGAGACAAGATTCAGATTGATTGGCCTTCAAGCGAGCATTATGGGATTTTGCGGTTAATCTGCTTACATATCAAAATCGGAGTAAAACATGAAACTCATCGATGAATTCAAGAAGTTTGCTTCCCGCGGAAGTGTAGTGGATCTTGCAGTGGGCGTTATTATCGGGGGCGCCTTTGGAAAAATTGTTTCATCCCTCGTGGCCGACGTTATTATGCCCCCTATTGGACTGCTCGTCGGCGGTATTCGATTCACCGATCTGGCCATTACCTTGAAAGAAGCGACGGAAGGCAATGCAGCGGTAACGATCAACTATGGAAATTTTTTGCAGGCCAGTTTCGATTTTTTGATCGTGGCCTTTGCCATTTTCATGATGGTCAAAGGACTTAATAGATTACAAACACCAAAAGAAGCGCCCAAGCCTGCGGGACCGTCGGCACAGGAGAAACTACTGATGGAGATCAGGGATGTTTTGAAAGACAAGGCATAGCCGAAAGACTTGACGCGTCAAAAAAAAAGCCGCTCCAGATTGGACGCGGCTTTTTTAGTCGAACCGATTGGAACTTAACCAACCTGAACTGTTTCACGGCGGCCACTGGGACCGATAGCCGGTTGGATTGTCTTTTTTCTCAAACCGTCAAAGAGTCTTGGAAATCGCTCTTTCCATGTATCGATCTTCATGTAAACAACCGGCACTAGAAGCAATGTCAAAAACATGGAACTCGTCAGACCGCCGACCAGCGCCCAGGCAAGCCCGGTCTTCCATTCCGAACCGGAACTCGTGGAGAGGGCAATTGGAAGCATGCCGAATATCATGGTCAGCGTCGTCATCAGAATCGGCCGCAATCGGGATTTGCCCGCTTCGATAAGGGCATCATAGGTAGTCATACCCATCTCGGCGCGAACCTGGTTGGTTCGATCGACCAACAGAATTGCGTTCTTACCGACCAGACCCACCAGCATGATGATACCCAGTATCGAAAAAATGGACAGGGTCTTCATCATCAACGCCAGCGCGAGCAGAGCTCCCACCATCGCTACCGGTATTGAGAACAGGACGACAAGCGGATACACGTAGGAATCGTATAAGGCGACCATAACCATGTATACGAAAAGGATTCCTGCAATCAACGCAAGGCCCAAACTCCCGAAGGAGTCCTTCTGATTCTTCAGATCTCCTGCGTAAGCAACACTCAGTCCGTTGGGCAACGGATCCTTCGCAAGTTTGGCCTCAAATTCGGCGCCGATGCTTCCGCTGGGCTTTCCGACCGCCTGAGAGAACACCGTTACCGCATTGTTCCTATCACGTCGTTGGAGCTTGGTGGCACCCGTACTTCGAACGAGGGTTGCAAACTGCTGCAATTCCACCTGCTGTTTATCGCCGTTGATAAAAACGATATGATTCAGATAGTCCGTTTTTGATCGATCGGCTTCATCCAGAGCTATGCGGAGATCGAATTCATCGTCGCCCTGTCTAAACTTCGAATCTGCGTCGCCTTCCAGTGCCACACGCAACGTCGCTCCGACTTCAGCCATTGTCAGACCAAAAGCAGCCATCTTTGCACGGTCGATTTCGACACGGGTTTCCGGTTTACCTTCATCCACGGATAGGCGAATATCGGATGTACCCTGTATTTCGCGAAGCATTCTGGCCGCTTTTTCGGCCCCTTCCTGTACAACATGACGGTCGGGCCCGCTGACAACAATCTGAACAGGCGTCTGATTGGCGGTACCAAAAATGCCGATCGGGTTGACGCGAACTTTGATACCCGGGACACTCAGAATTTTTTGTTTAATCTCCCATGCAACCTGGTCGGTGGATTTCACCCGCTGCGATTTGGGTATGAGCGCAACGTTTAATTCAGCAGTGTAATTGGTTGTTTGACCCAGCAGCCCTTCGTTGGAGGCGCCGACATTCGTGAACACCTTTTGAACCTCAGGCATCTCGAAAATCATTCGCTCTACCTTTTGTGTTACGCCGTTGGTATGCTCAATTCTGGAACCCGACGGAAGTTCGATCGTTACCGCAAACTCGCCGCGATCGGACTGGGAAACAAACTCACCCCCGATGAATCCAAAAGGAACCAACGAGAGCGACGAAATAAACAGGACAACCGAAATAAGAAACACCTTGCCCTTATTGTCCAAACTCCAATGCAGGAGATTGAGATAGTGCACCGAAAATTTCTCGTAGAGGCCTTCAAAGGCCAGAGCAAATCGGCCCAACAGTGTTTGCCGGGTCAATTTTTCGATCTTTGCAAAACGTGAAGCCAATAGCGGGGTTACCGTAAACGAAACAAACAAACTTAACAAGGTGGAAACCACAACCACCACGGCAAACTGACGAAGGATATTTCCGATAAGGCCGCCCGTCAAAGCCAGCGGCACGAAGATGACAACGTCCACCAGGGTTATCGCGAGCGCTGCAAATCCTATCTCATTCCTTCCTGTAAGCGCGGCGGTTCGTCGCTCCTGTCCTTTTTCGAGATGGTGATAAATATTCTCCAGTACGACAATGGAGTCGTCCACGAGAATACCTACCACGAGCGAGAGGCCCAGTAATGTCATCAGGTTGAGCGTAAAGCCGAAGGCATAGATGGCGATGAAAGTCGAGATAAGGGACGCCGGAATGGCAATCATCACGATGACCGAATTTCGAATACTATGCAGGAACAAAAGCATGACCATGGCCACCAACACAATCGCCAGGGCAAGGTCAAATTTGACCGCATTGGCCGCATCGACGGTAAATTGCGACCCATCCTGGGCAATATCAAAACGAAGGTTGACGCGTTCGTACGACTTTTCAAGTTTTGTCATTTCCGCGCGGACCAATTTGCTGACTTCGACCGCGTTGGCATCCGATTGTTTCTGAATGAGAATACCGATGTTGTCGGACCCGTTTATTCGTGTAATGTTCACCGGATCCTTGCGTCCATCCTGTATCTCGGCCACATCCGACAACCGGATATCACCCCCTTGCTTACTTCGTTTGATAACGAGATTTCCCATCTGTTCAAGAGAGGAAAATTTCCCGGCCAAGCGCACCACAAATTGGGTTTCATCTTCTTTGATTCTGCCGGTCGGGAAATCGACATTGGATGATTTGATGGCTTGCGTAACCTGTAGAATGGAAATCCCGTAGGCTTTCAATTTTTCGGCCGACAAGTTGACTTTGATCTCGCGTTCTTCTCCGCCGATCAACGTGACCTGACCCACTCCGGCTACTTGGGACAAAGCGGGTTGAACGTGGTCTTTCAGAAACTGATAAAACTCGCGAGGAGGCATCGAACTCAAGGCACCTACACGAAGTACCGGCAGCTCATCCAGCGCGAACTTGGACAGAATGGGCGAACGGGCATCTGACGGTAATTTGAAAGCAACCTCTCCGACCTTGCGTTGTGCATTCTGGAGGGATGCGTCGATATCGGCCCCCTGGTGGAATTCCACGGTCACGAGCGAGAGTCCCTCCTGGGAGGTCGAGAGCACGGCGTCGATTTCGTCCAGGCCGGAGATTGCATCTTCAATAACCTTGGTGACCGATGTTTCCACTTCATACGGAGAGGCTCCCGGATATATCGTCGTCACGGTCAAGACCGGCGGATTGATTTTTGGAAGCAACTCGTAACTTAACTGGCTATAACTGAAGAGCCCCAATACGCCAAGCGCCGCAAAAAGGACGACAATCAGCGACGGTCTTTTGATGGCTAGTTCTGTAATCGACATATCTGCTCCTTATTTCAAAACCGTTACTTCGACGCCGTCCTGCAAATTGGAATGGCCGCTCATGACCACCTGATCGCCGACCGCAAGTCCGTTTAACACGGCTACCATACCAGCCGCCTCATTGCCGATAGTCAGTTTGCGGAGCTTTGCAACTCCCCGTTCCACAACGTAAACCTCGGGTTCTTTGATGCTCCCGATAATGGCATCGCGAGGAACCACGATGGATTCCGAACTCTCCCTGGATTTGAACAGAACCCTGCCGAACATTCCCGACTTCAACGGGTGTTTTGCGCTATTGGCAAGTTCAATTTCCAAGGGGTATGTGTGGGCTTCATCGGCTTTAGCGCTGATTGAAGTAATACGTCCGCTAAACTCGGTCTCCGGATAGACTTCAGTGGTCACCGTAACGGGGTCCCCGACTTTCACCCGAAAAGCGTCTTTTTCGCTCAGATTGACTTTCACCTTCAGTTTCGACACGTCCACGATGTTGGCAATTGTCATGCCCGGCATCACCATGGTACCCATGTTGACTTTTCGTTCATTGATGTAACCTGAAATAGGTGAGGTGATTCTTGTGTCGTTCAACTGTCTGCGTGCAACAATATACTGGCTTTCAGCGGCGCGGTAGGCAAGCCGGGTAGATTCGATCTGTGACTCGGTAATCGTATGGTCTTTATAAAGCTCCTCATTCCGATCCAGATCTCTCTTTGCTTTTTCGTAGTTGGCTTGTGCGAGATCAAAGGCGGCCTTTTTTAACTCATCATCGACTTGGATCAAGGAAGCGCCCATTTGCACATAGTCACCGGTGCCAACCGCCACTTGAGTAACCCGGCCTTGTGTTTCGGAAACCACGGCCACGTCATTGTTTGCCGTGATCGTCCCTACCAGCACAATCGGCTTGGTTAATTCCTGGATCTCCGCCTTGAACAACGTCACGGGTACGCTGGTCAGTTTGTCACTGCGGGCACTCGCCGCACTTTTGGCTTTATTGGACAACAGGATGCTGATGATAATGGCGAGGACGACTACCACGCCCGATCCGATTTTGATTTTTCTCATGTATCCCTCACGTATAATGATGTTATGATGTAAGTACTTATTGCTCTCCGACTGCTTTTTGCAGACGGGCTTTTGCCAACACGTAATCGACCAGAGCCTGGGTATGGTTCGTCTTGGCTTGAAGCACCGCCACTTCGGCATCCAATAAATCCGTCGTTAGAGCCACGCCGCGTCTAAATTTCTCACTGGTAATTCGGTAACTCTCTTCAGCTTGCCGTATCGTTTCCTTGGCGACAACGATTTTCTCTCTCGCCTGTTGTTCTGCAAGGTAGTCCCGGTTGATTTCAAGGCGAATTGCGTCCTCCAATAACCCCTTGGCATATTTGACCTGATCGGCCTGGGCCGTCGCTTGGTGTGTTTGATATTTGGTTTGCCCCCAGTTCCACACGTCAAAACTCACCTGCAGGCCGATATCCCACGTGCCTTTGAATGCATCTTTAGTTGGGAAAAATCTTTGATTCGGACGGTTGTAATAATAATTCCCCATCGCCATGACTTGCGGATAGTTGGATCCTTTGGCCAATTTCACCGCGGTACCCGCCACCTCGTATCGTGCCTGAAGCGCTTTCAAGTCCGGTCTTTGATCCATGGCTTTCTTGGTGAATACATCAACCGGGTCCGTATTTTCCACGGGGACCGTCAGCAGAGAAACAGGTTCAACCGGTGCGTCAAGCGGTAACCCCATCAGGTTATTCAGATACATCCTGGCCAGCTGAACAGCGTTCCTGGCGTCGATGCCAAGCAATTCAACGTTGGACAACTGAACCTGGACTTTGAGAACGTCGTTGTTCGTGATCAAACCCTGAGCCAGCAGATTCTGCGCATCTTTAAGGTGGGCTTTCACCTGGTCAATGTTTTCATCGACGACTTTCTTGACTTCGATGGCACGAAAAAGATTCCAATAGGCCGAGCGGACCTCATACACGAAGTCGTTTTTGTCGCCCTCAAAGTCCAGCCTGGCCGCCGTTTCAGAAAGCTGCGCCATCTTTTGATTGTTTTCCAATCTGAACCCGGTAAAAACGGGCTGCTGAATCGTTGCTTTTAATCCATAGCTATTGAGAATGGCCGGAGAAATAGTGCTTGTAACCGGCGCCGGGGGGAAACCTGCTCCAAAAGCATCCGCGGGAATCGTGAACTTGCCTGCGGGTACATCACTTAATCGCGTGTACGCCGCGGAAAGTTTCAGGGACGGTAGCCGCTGCGCGAACGCCTCTCCCGACTTGGCTGACGCTCCGTCTATTTTCTTTTCGGCAATGCCGAGCGATTTGCTGTTTTCCAATCCGAGCCGAACGGCATCCTCAACCGTCAGCTTCCGGCTTTCCTGAGCCGCAAGAGCCACGGGTAGAAGTAGTAAGGTTAAAATCAGAAGTCTGAACATGGGTATTCCTCTTTTATTTGGAAACACTGTGTTGATACGCACTTTGATCCGTTGCCACGTTAAGCGTGCTTTGAATGGAAAATTTTGCTCTGCCTGCATCCGTCAACATCCCCTCGAACAAAACCTTCGTAATCGCGTCAAAAACTTGGGACGCGGTGTATGGAATCTCCGCAAGAGCTGTCGGATTGATCAGATGTTCAACGGCAGTCAGGTAGACCAACAACACAAGATGCTGATCCACATCGGAGCGGAACATGCCTTTCTCAATACCCTCCCTGACCAACTCCGTGAATTGCTCCCGAATTCTGACATGACGGTACTCGTCAATTTTTTTCCAAATTTCCGGTGCATGCTTTCTCATGTCGTCGATGAATTCCGGGTTCATCGAGGCGTACTGAGTCGCGAGAAAAGAAAACATCTTGGTCAACTTGTCCACAAAATCCATCTGGCCATCTTTCAGCAACGCCCCGACATGCACATCACACTTTTGCATGGCGCTGTCGACCATGGCAGAGAGGATGTCCTGTTTATTGGTAAAATGTTGATACAGGGTCTTCTTGCTCATCCCCAAGGATTCTGCCAGTTCATCCATGGTTACCTTGCTGAAACCGAAGCGGGTAAACCGCTCTGCTGCGGCACCCATGATTCTCATCTTAACTTCAAAATCTTCAGACATTTAGAACACTCCAATCGGAAACTATTGTTGTTTTTTTGGTTTCCAAGAACTCAATAAAAAATTGTAAATGCAATATTTACAATTATATATTTGGAAACTCATACCGTTTTTACGGTTTCCAACCTACAAAGTTTCATCCCGGTTGTCAATAGATTTCTTGGATGCCTAAACAAATACTGATTAGGAAACGGATGAAGGGCAGAGATATTGTAAAGAAGGATTATTCTTCGACCGGAATGACCAACCGTATTTTACCAAGACTCTTTTTCGGCGAGGCAGATACTTTTTCTTTG
>JAGQUY010000456.1 GCA_020438245.1 Bacteroidota bacterium | reverse complement strand
TCCCCTACGTCCTCCACTCGATTTTGACCACTTTCCACCGTCAGAAAACGCTTGACGGGCAGCTGCAACGGCGGCATTGATGTCGGCCGCATCTCCTTCACTTACTTGAGTTATTTCACTACCTGTGGCGGGGTTAAGAGTTGCAAAAGTTTTACCCGAAACGCTTTCAACAAATTGATTGTTGATGAAAATCTTACTCTGAGAAATCCCAAAAGTCTTCACATCCGTAGCCGCTGTCATGAAACCTCCGTGAAACAATCCAATGCAGAGTCTATTCTATTGATTTTCAACGACATAACGTAAAAATTCGCAAAATCAAAGTCAAGAGTATTCTTGCTTATCCACAAGTTATAAACATCACATGTTAACTTATGTTGACACAATTCTTCGACCAAACTTCAGCTAAAATATGGTTTATTTGAAGTTGGAGTTATTTGGTCGGGAAGATGTTATATTGCAGATTGAATTTCTCGCGTCAATCGTTGACTGTAGGATGTAATTTTTGCAACAAATCTGACGCATGCAGTGCAAGTTGGAGAACCGGGCAGACTCAGAAAAATGCTACCGGGTGTTTTCCGGTCTAAGATCTCTTTCATGAATACTGACCGACCATCTTATGTTGCCCGTTATGTCGCGAGTCTCCATGGTCAGCGTTCGATCCCTGAATTTTCCATCGAATCTGAGAATACCGAAGTTGTGCTGATCGGAAACGAGCGTGCCCGGTACCATCATGGGACTTATTTCCTTGTCCTTCGGAACATACAGTCCCGCTGTGAGGGAAGAAGACGTAAAATCGTACAATGGATAGAATTCCGGATCCTCCAATTTCAGTAACTCCGAATGATGTACGTCGCCGGAAAGAAAAAGAACGCCCGGGATACGGTTGCTTTTGATAAACGAAAGCAGTTCGCTTCGTTCATCTGCAAACAGGTTGAACGCTTCGTCCCCGCCGGACGTGCTGATCATCTGCGTACCTGAAACTATCACTTTGAATGGCGCACGACTTCCAAGGAGAGCGTCTTTCAGCCATTGCTTTTGTTCGGCTCCCAGCATGGTTTTAGCGGGATTGGCCTTTTCCGTATTGGGAGAGCGGTGAAATCGATCGTCCAAGACAAAAAAATCGACGTCGTTCCAGCGGAATTGATAAAAAACACCGGGCGCGTTGTCCAATCCGTATGACGGGTTGGCCCAATACAGCTTGAAGGCATCAAGCGTTATTCCTTTAAGGCCGTAACTGCGATCTGAATTATTTGGACCATAGTCGTGATCATCCCAAGTCGCATAGTGGTGGGTACACGACAGCAAACGCTGGAGTTCCTGCAGGGAACGCGTGTGACGATATCGATGGAGAATCCCGCTGCGGCTGTCCCAGTCAACCTCTCTGAGATAGGTATTGTCTCCAAGCCACAACATCAAATCGGGTCTGACAGCTGCGATGGTATCAAATATGGAATAGTCGCTTCCATAGGGTTTGCCCGGACGATCGTATTCCGGTTCGTTGACGTAGGCGCAAGAACCAAAGGCCACTGTGAAGGCCGGAGGATCTGTTCGCCATTCCCACAGAGGCTGAGTCTTGAATTTCCAGCGCTCCGCATGGGGGACTTTCTTCTGGTTGACCAAAACGTC
>JAGQUY010000455.1 GCA_020438245.1 Bacteroidota bacterium | reverse complement strand
TCCGGAAATGCAGTTCACTCAGCATCTTGACTGGATTCCGCAATGGGGCGCCTACTACTCGATCGGACTGGATGGCATCAGCCTGCTCCTTGTACTGCTCACCACGTTTACCATGCCGCTCGCCGTTTTGGCGGCATGGAAAGGTGTTCATCGGTACATCAAGGGTTTCATGATTTCATTGCTTCTGCTTGATGCCGGAATGGTTGGTGTATTCTGCGCGCGCGACATGCTGTTGTTCTACATCTTTTGGGAAGCCATGCTTGTGCCGATGTATCTCATCATCGGTATCTGGGGTCACGAGGAGCGCATAAAAGCCGCTGTCACATTTTTTCTGTATACCATGGCAGGCAGTCTCTTCATGCTGGTCGCCATCTTGTATATGTATTTTCAGACCGGCGCGGTTATGGCAGGCGAAGTCCAGGTTTCGGCGCACACTTTTGCGGTGGATGCCTTCTATGCGTTGAAACTCCCGTATGAAAGTCAGGTACTTCTGTTCTGGGCATTTGCTCTCGCCTTTATGGTAAAGGTGCCCATGTTTCCTTTTCACACCTGGCTGCCGTTGGCGCATGTTGAGGCCCCGACGACGGGTTCGGTCAACCTTGCTGCCATATTACTTAAGATGGGCCCCTACGGTTTCCTTCGATTTTGTATTCCCTTTTTTCCAACGGTTGCCGCGGAGTACTCCCCTTGGATCATCGGTCTTGCCCTTGTTGGAATTATTTATGGCGCTCTGGTTGCCATGGTTCAACCGGATGCGAAGAAACTTGTCGCCTATTCCTCCGTCAGCCATTTGGGATTTGTGATGCTCGGTGTCTATGCCATGTCGATCGAGGCTTGGCAGGGGGCCATGCTGATCATGATCGGTCATGGAATCTCGACCGGCGCGTTGTTCATTATGATCGGTATGCTTTATGACCGACGTCACACCCGGTTAATCGAAAACTTTGGCGGGCTTTGGAAAATAGTACCGATCTTCTCCGCCGTTTTTATGATCGTATGCCTGTCCTCGCTGGGTTTGCCCGGCACGAACGGTTTTGTCGGTGAATTTCTTGTGCTGCTCGGCACTTTTGCATCGACCATTCCCCATGCAAAACTCTATGCGACGATCGCCATGCTGGGTGTCATTCTTGCTGCCGTCTACCTTCTGTGGATGTATCAGCGAATGATTTTCGGTGAAGTGCATCATGAGGAAAATAGATCACTGAAGGATCTCTCTTTCCGTGAATACGCGATGATGATTCCGCTGCTTGTCATGATTTTCTGGATTGGAATTTATCCGAAGTCGTTTACGGACAAGACGGAAGCCACGCTGCAAAAGTTCTTAACACGCTATCATACCGCCGTCCAGCAGAAAGAGGATGGGGGTAAAGCCGCACGCACAGCACTTCCTGCAACGCCTAAACCGGGCGCCGAGACGCCGTGAGTCATTTCGTAATGCCTCGGGGTCAAGTTGGAGGCGTTGCGACCGTTCACCTCATGGTATTTAATAACCTCACTGTTTTTTTGGGATCAGTTCAACGAGGCCTATTCAAGTGATGATACCAGAGCACAGAAATCTGTTATGTCCCAACTGCGCAAAGGTGAGTGTCGTAGGGCTTTCCAATTGTCCGTATTGTCTGTATACCTTTGAATCCGAAACAGGGATGTTCGGACATTTGTATCAGGATTTACTGGGTCCGAAGGATATGGAAGGAGTGGTCAACCGGATTCTGAAGCTGACCGCCAATCAACAATTCGAAGACTCCGGATTCCTTATTCAATTCCTGATAGACCAGAAATACATGCTCGACAGCGACTATCAAAAAATTGGCAGGGCACTCCACGCGCTCCACAAGGATGCGATGGCCCTTGTTTGTTGCGAAAAAGCCGTCCATATCAACCCTCAGGACCCAAAAAACCACCATGCTCTGGCGGAGTGTTATCAGGTTATTGGTGTGCATGACAAAGCGCAATATCATGCCCAGGAAGCAATCCACTTGGAACCTTTCCATGCAGGTCATCGTTTCCTGCTTGCCGATGTGTTTGACACCATGGGCCAGTTTACCCAGGCGGCAAAAGAATATCTGTATGGAATGGCTCTTGGGAATACCTATGGCAAGGGCTTCGATCATATCGTGGATGAGACGCTGGATCTGCAACAGCTGGAAGAGTATCATCGGGAGTTGACTAAACAGCACGATCAGTCCCATGTCATCCATTTTGCGATGGGGAACTTATTCAAAAGCAAGATGATGTATGACAAGGCCGAGGTTTACTATCAAAAAGCGCTTTCTGTCCGGCCTGAGGATACTCAGACGATCAATCGATTGGCGGATGTCTATCTCAAGCAGAACAAAGTGGATGAAGCGCTCGAACAGTTCAAGCGAGTTCTCACGCTGGATGACAAGAACATTGAAAGCCTCCGTAGTTTGGGAAGGCTGCACAAGGAAAAATCACAGTGGCAGGAAGCACTTTTGTACTTCGAACGCGTGTTGACGTTGAACAGTCGAGACAGCAATGCGGCGTATGAAGCAAAGGAAATGTACCGGAAACTGAGCAACCCGCAGCGTGCCATTCAAATCATGAAAGAGTATCAGATCAGTGACCCCGGATTTTACAATTGGGCGATGCATCACATTTTCGAAATTTTATACTATGACCTCCGGGATGACAAGCAGTTGTGTGATTTGGTTGAAAAGACGTACCCAAACAAAGTCAGTGAGTCCTTCGTCTACGACTACTTCGGATACAGTTTGATGAATTTGGGCCGGCTGGAGGAAGCGGTCAAATCGTTTGAACGGTTCTTGGAATTAGAGCCGAAAAACGCCCGTGTGATGAGGGAGTTGGGACGCGTATTCTGTGATCTTCAAAGATATCAACAGGCTATTGAGGTTCTGACCAAGTCCTTCGCCATTGAAAGCAAGAATTCATATGGATACTATTACCTCGCATTGGCCTACCACAAACTTGGAAAGGACGATCTCGCCAGGAAGACGCTCCAGGAAGGCAAACAGTTTGATCCTGCGTACAAATGGTTCGATGACTTACTGACCGAGATCGACCCCGGATATCAGGCGCCAATCCATGATGGTGTCCCGCAGGATCTTTCAGGAACCGGCGTTGTGGAAAGCTCCGGAGTTCCGAATTTCCTTCGCGACCTTACCCAGTTGGCTCAAGAAAACAAAGTGGACGATATTTACGGACGCGACGCGGAATTGCAGGAAATCATTGAAGTGCTTTGTCGGCGCAGCAAAGCGAATCCGCTCATTGTAGGTCAGCCTGGCGTAGGCAAGACCGTGTTGGTCAACGGATTGGCCCACCGAATAAGCCGCGGAGAGGTCCCCGACATTCTGCAATCCTACCGTCTGTTTGAGCTTGAGGTTTTTGCGGTTGTTGCCGGCACTCGCTACGTGGGAACTCTCGAGCAAAAATTTATGCAGCTTGCTCAATTTTGCCGACAGAACAAAGTTATCATTTTTATCGACGAACTTCACACCCTGATGGGTGCCGGCTCTTACAGTTCACATGAGACCGGCGGGCTGGACGAAATGTTCAAACCGCTTATGACTCAGCCGGATTTCAAACTGATCGGGGCCACCACAGATGAAGAGTATCAGCAAAACATCTCCAAGAGCGGCGCGTTTGAACGTCGATTTACCAGAATTACTGTTCTGGAGCCGATTCGCGAAGATACGATGAAGGTGTTGGAGTCGCTGCGCCAAAAGCTTGAGCCGTTTTATAATATTTCCCTGCAAGACAAAGCGCTCCGCACAACCTATGACTTGGCGGACAAATACATAAAGACCAGATATTTTCCCGATAAGGCCTGCGATATCCTTGAAAGAGCGTCGATAAAAGCCAGTCTGGAGCGGACCAAGGATGATAAGAGTACCAAGGAAGTAACGGATCAGCACTTGGTGCAGGCCGTATCCCAAGTCAGCCGAATTCCGGATAGCAGCATCCACATTGACGCCATGGGCAGTATGCTGAATCTGGAAGAAAAATTGAAAGCACGTGTTATCGGACAGGACGATGCAGTTTTCAAAGTCTCGGAAGTTGTCCGAATGACGAAGAGCGGCCTCGATGTAAATCCGGAACGGCCTGATGGCGTGTTTTTATTCATTGGACCCACCGGTGTTGGAAAAACGGAACTCGCAAAGGCGCTTGCCGAAGCGTTGGAGGGCTCTGAAAAACGTTTGGTGCGGATTGATATGTCCGAATACAACGATTCGCACGCATTGAGCAAATTGATTGGAACCGCGCCGGGTTTCGTGGGGTACGAGGATGAAGGCCGGCTAACACGTGCCGTGCGGGAAGATCCAAGTGCGGTTATCTTGTTGGATGAAATTGAAAAGGCACACCCGAAAATCTACGAAATGTTTTTACAGGTGTTCGACGACGGCCGTCTGACCGACGGAAAAGGACAAACCGTTTCGTTCTCACATACCACCATGATTATGACCTCCAATCTGGGGGCTGAACATATTTACGGTAAATCCAAAATGGGATTTGGAAGCGAACAAACTGACGCTTTTGAAGAAGTCAGTGCAGGAATTCGCGAATCCCTCAAAAAGCATTTTTCACCTGAATTTTTGAACCGAATTGACGAAATTGTCGTGTTCAGGGCGCTTGACGAGGCCATGTTGGTACACATTGCAAGACAGAAGATCGATGCGATTATCCGGCGTTTTGACGATAAGGATATTCGGATCCACGTCGACAACGATGTGATTGAACTTTGCGTACAAGGACTTGATCTGAAACGCCAGGGCGCCAGAGGCTTGAACCGGTCTTTGGAAGATAAACTTTCAAGGCCCCTGTCCAGAGTAATGATCAGTAACCCGGATTGCCGGGTATTTACCGTTCAACGCCATGAAGATCAGATTGTAATTTTGCGAGGAAATTAAACGACCGGAGGAGCTGTGGAAGTCATCATTCCCGATACAAACATGGCGGCCATTATGCCGCAAGTCCTGTTGACCTTGGGGGCCGCCCTGGTTTTGCTGTTGAGTGTTTTTTTTCACGGTACCCGCAAATGGCTCAGCTATCTTTCATTTCTCACCTGTGCAGCCGCGTTTGTCAGTCTGATTACGTTGTGGCACACAGATGCCCGTATTTTCAGCGGCATGTTGACGATAGACGGTTATACCAACGCCTTTTCCGCAATCATTCTCGTTTGCGTTGGAATGATTTGTCTGATCACCCATGGAGGTGTCGACGAACAAAAGACGGGTGAATTCTATTCCGTGGTGTTACTGTCCACTCTTGGAATGATCATCATGGCATCGACACAAAATCTGATGGTGATTTTTCTCGGGCTGGAAATCATGTCTATCGGTCTTTATATCCTGATCGGACTGAATCGTGCGCGAGTTCGAGCGTTGGAAGCTGGGCTTAAATATTTTCTGCTGGGCGCCTTCGCGTCCGGATTTTTTCTCTACGGAATTGCCCTGACCTACGGGGCAACAGGGAGTTTTGATCTGGTGCGCATCACGCAGTATATCAAAATGAATTCTCTTTTGGGCGATCCGTTGATGCTCGTCGGAACCGGATTGCTGCTTATCGGATTTGGTTTCAAAGTCGCGTTGATTCCTTTCCATATGTGGACCCCCGACGTTTACCAGGGTGCGCCTGCGCCCATCACAGCCTTTATAGCCACGGGACCCAAGGCGGCAGCCTTTGCGGCTTTTGGAAGAGTTTTCATGGTTGCGCTGGCCGATTTGCACTTTGATTGGTCGACGGTGGTATTCTGGAT
>JAGQUY010000454.1 GCA_020438245.1 Bacteroidota bacterium | reverse complement strand
TTCGCATCCGGGTCATAGTGAAAACAATACAACAACAGACGATCAACAGTTGACCCGATCTTTCCTTCCGACGCCTCCAACACGGCCAGCCGGACATCCCGCTCATTAAACTGGATACCATAAAGGTATCGGGATATGGTTCCTTCAGCCGTTAACACGTAAATGGCCGCCGGGTGTGCGTATTCCTTTCGGTCTTCCATGTAGAAATACTCAAATCCGATGGCATCAGCAAGTTTCCTGATCTGATCCTCGCTGCCCACATGAAATCGCCAGCCTTCGGCACTTCCCGGACGCCCCAGATACTCCAGATACCTGGTTCGCTTGAGCGCAGCCAGCGTGTCGGATTCTCGCGGGTCAATACTGACGGTGACTACCTGATACTCCTTGCCGGGCTGCCATGCAACTTTCTTCATCACGTCGGCAACGCCATTCAAAACCAGCGTACACAACATCGGACAGTTGTAGTATGCAAGAACCAACAGGACCGGACGACCAGGGCGAAAATACTCGGACAACCTGACAGTTCGACCCGAATCGTTGACAAATGTCAAATCCAGTGGAATTTTCCCGCCAAGATGTTCTTTGACATCAATACCGCCGACCGGTGCGTCTTTCATGACCACCTGTGCGGACAACTCAAATTGTAAAAGAACAAGGAAAAAAAGGACAGTCTTGATCAACGGACTCTTTACTTTTTAGATTGCGCTTCTAGATAAGCCTCATCAACCATCAGTTTCATCGCACGCTCAACCGGAATTTGATACACGCCCTTTCCCGGATCAATGATCTTATACCCCGTCAGCACCTGAATATCGGCCGCACGCATATCCCTGATCTGCGCGGATTCTGGTTTGAGCACCACATTTCGAATTTGTTGTTCTTTTTCAAATGTAAAAACTTCGGACAAAAAAATGATCATCACGACGATGAAGGCAACCAGACTGAACGTGACAATAAGAATTTTCTTTGGGTTTACATCCTGGCGCTCATAATCAACGCCTCCATGGCCCGCTGTCTCTTCACTCATGAGCAGTTCCTAAAGGTTTGCAAAGTGTAGTGAATTATCCAATTTGGGGTCCTTCAACGGTATCAATGCCTGGGAGCTCAGTCGAGACCACACAACGCCTACGAAGATCCCGCCGATACCTATTACCGTTGTCAGATCCATCCACGAGAATGAAAAGCCGTGTTCCGATCCGGGATGATTTGGAAAAATATTCCAATATAGATCCAGATAGTGCATCAGCAACAACCAGATGCATATGATCTTCAAAGAAAGAAGGTTCCTTTTGGTGAATCGCGGAATCAACCACAGGAAGGGCAACATGAGATGACCATACACCTGCATCATACTAAGGATCTTCCAGTTACCCTCCCAACGATGCAGATAAAATATCGTCTCTTCCGGAATGTTGGCGTACCATATTAGAAAATACTGCGAGAAGGAGATATAAGCCCAGAAAATGATGAAAGCAAACGTCAACTTTCCAAGATCATGATAATGTTCAATCGTAATAACCTCCTTCAGCACTCCACGACCCCGTAAAAACTGTGCGAAGAGGTTGATCGCGGCGAGAAAAGCAAGCAGCGAAGCGGAAAAATACCACACTCCAAAAATGGTGGAAAACCAATGCGGCTGAAGACTCATAATCCAATCAAACGCCGCATAAGTAACCGTAAAAGCAAACAGAATCATCCCGGGTGCGCTCAACCGACGCATATTGTCATTACCCGATTGATCGCCGCTGTCCTGTTTGATTGACATATTGTAAAGTTTTCTCGAGAACAGGAACCAGATCGAAAAATAAATGACGGTACGGATTCCAAAAAACCAAGGATTCAGATAACCCAGCTTCGACGCAAGGACCGGGTCTTTGACGGCATCCTCGTGGCTCCAATGGTACAGACTGTGCAATCCGTTGAACAGGATGGGGATAAAAAACACCAACATCACCGGCAACGATGCAGCAATCGTCTCTGAAAGGCGGCGGAGAACAATGCTCCACTCCGCACCGACGAGATGATGAAGCAGCGTGAAAAAAAGAGCACCGATGCCGAGACTGGCCCAAAAGGTAAATGCCGTCAAATAGGAAAAATAGAACTGGTCGTGATCGACAAAATAGCCCGTGACACTTAAAGCCAGGCCGATGGCTCCGACAATGAATGCATT
>JAGQUY010000453.1 GCA_020438245.1 Bacteroidota bacterium | reverse complement strand
ATGCCGCCCGGCATATCAGGATAGTCAAATATATATTTGTAAACCTGTTTTAGATTGTCCAGTGTATCCGGTCTGCCATAGCAAGGTAATTTTGTTTTCCGCAGCCGGTTAAAGCTTCTTGTATCATCCAGACCGAAAATGTGGTCGACATGGTGATGCGTGAAAAGCACCGCATCAACCTGTCGGATATTGTAGCGCAGGCACTGCTGTCTCAGATCAATGGAAGTGTCAATTAGAAGTCTCTTATCGCCGACGCGAATAGAAACGGATGACCTGAGCCGCCGGTTCTTGGGATTGTTGGAAGTGCAGGTTTCACAGTCGCAAGCGATGACGGGAATGCCGTGTGAAGTTCCAGTCCCAAGAAACAAAACTTCCATCAATCGGTCAGCGCCTTCGCTCCGGTCGCGTCTACCCGGTCAGCGCTGATGACTCCGTTGATTTTGCGAATCTTGTCCAAGATGAGATTCAGATGACTGATGTTACGGACCTGTATGAGAAATACATTGACCGTCTCATGACCTCTTGTCCGGACATCGGCGCTGACGATATTGGTGTCCGCCGATGAAATCTTCTGCGTAATATCGTTGAGGAAGTTCTTCCGGTCGTAGCCCACGATTCGAATCTGTACGGTAAAGGTTTTGGAGGAATCGATCTCCCAAAGGGCGGCCACACCTCTATCGGGATCCTTCGTCAACGCTTCTTTGATATTGGAACAGTCGTTTCGGTGAATATGAATGCCTCGCCCGCGCGTGACGTAACCAACAATCGAGTCACCGGGAATTGGATTGCAACATTTCGCAAAGTGAATCAGAAGGTTGTCCACGCCGCTGATGGATATTCCCCTGGTATCCGTTTTCGTCTTTGGGATGAGACGTTTGAAAAACCCCGTCTCTGTTTTTTCTTTGATCGCAGTCCGAGCAAGGAACTTTTGGGCGACACTTTGGGCACTGGTCAGTCCTCGACCAATGGAAGAAAGCAGCATCGTGTCGCCTTCGAAACTCATTTCCCTTGCGATTTTCTCTAACTCCGGTTTTAGATCAGGCAGTGTCTGCCGGGGAGCCAGTTCCCTGAGGGATTGTTCAACAAGATTTCTTCCGAGTGTCACACTCTGTTCCATCTCGATATTTCGGAAGAACCGTTTGATGTGACTCTTTGCCTTGGTGGTCTTCACCATGTCAAGCCAATGGGTGCTGGGCGTCTGCTGGTCGGAGGTAAGAATTTCGACCATATCGCCGCTGTGGAGTTCCGTATGCAACGGGATCAAGCGTCCGGCGACCTTGGCTCCGATACAATGCAGCCCAACCTCCGAGTGAACCGCAAACGCAAAATCAATCG
Organism: Bacteroidota bacterium; assembly: GCA_020438245.1. Taxonomy (GTDB): domain Bacteria; phylum CLD3; class CLD3; order SB21; family SB21; genus JAGQUY01. Next base: position 2,386 of record JAGQUY010000453.1, on the reverse strand, counting down.
CGGTAGATCCCTTTGGCAAACTGAACAAATCGCCCTTTGGGGTAAAAACAAACACTTCGTCCTGAAACAGATCTATCTTAAGATCTTCCAAAAATTCTCCGGGATCGGCATCCTTTTGACGATCAATGAGCTGACGTATCCAGCCGATTTGCCGATCCAACTGATCCATGTGCAGGCGGCCTTCCTTATACAACCAATGGGCTGCGATACCTTCTTCCGCAATTTGGTGCATTTCGCGGGTTCGTATTTGAATTTCGACCATTCGTCCGTCCGGACCTATGACCGTAGTATGAATCGACTGGTACCCGTTAATTTTTGGAACCGCAATGTAGTCTTTGAAACGTTCCGTAACGGGCGTGTAGGTGCTGTGAACGACACCGAGCGCCTTGTAACAATCCACTTTCTGGTCTACCAGAATACGAATGGCCAGCAGGTCGTATATCTCACTGAAGGGTTTGTTGCGTCGTTTCATTTTGTTATAAATGCTGAAGAAGTGTTTGGGGCGGCCGGCGATTTGTGCCTGAACGTCGTTTTCTATCAGCTTTTCTCTCAGTGGTTTTGCCACATCTTCGATGTACGACTCGCGCTCCTCGCGTTTGTCGAGAACCAATTTCGAAAGCTCCCAGTAGTTGGCAGAATCGAGTGTTTTTAATGCAAGATCTTCCAGTTCCCAACGAATCCTCGCCATACCGAACCGATGGGCCAACGGAGCATAAACGTCGCGAGTTTCGATCGCAATTCGTTCCTGTTTTTTAGGTGGTAGTGATTCGATGGTTCGCATATTGTGCATGCGGTCTGCAAATTTGATAATGATGACACGGATATCTTTGGCCATGGAAAGCAGCATCTTCCGGTAGTTCTCGGCCTGTTTGATTTCCAGGCTGCCAAATTCAATGCCGCTTATTTTTGTGAGACCATCGACAAGAAGGGCAACGTCTTCGCCAAACTTGGATCGGACTTCTTCATACGTTCGGCCCGTATCCTCAATCACGTCGTGTAGCAACGCTGCAATCAACGTGGTTTGGTCCATGCGTTGTTCAGCCAGAATTCTAACGACTTCGATTATGTGATCAAAGTAGGGGAGGCCAGACTGGCGCAGTTGGCCGGTATGAGAAGCGAAGCTGAATTCAAAGGCATCGCGCAACGCAGTAAAGTCGGCATTTGGCGAGTCCATTCGATATTGATCTACAATATCATCGAACAAACGGCCGTAATACGCTTTGTCATACGTTGGCGTCACCGCCACGTTGTCTTTGACTGGAGAATTGAAAAGATTTAGAGGTTCGCCGGCGTCCTTCTCGGAATGAACTGGATTTTGGGACTTGAGATCAATGGTCATATTATTCAGAACGCCCCGTAAAGGAGGCTATTCCAACAGTTAAGTTTAATATAGACAACGAATTGTGGTTTAACAAGGTCTTTTTTGTGACGGTCCTAACCGATGCTTGTACAATTTCTTGAAAGAGCTTGACCTCCCAGTCGATTTTTAGTAACATGTCAGCCCAAGGAGCTGATCAACTACTGATTTTATTTAACTTGCGGAGCATATATGTGCGGAATCATAGGGTACGTCGGCAAGCGAAACGCGTTGCCCATCATCATGGCCGGCCTCAAGCGTATGGAATACCGGGGGTATGATTCCTCAGGCGTCGCCCTTGTAGAGCGGGACAAGCTGGTCGTTCACAAAGAGCCCGGAAAACTTTCTGTTTTGGAAGACACCCTCGACGGTGTTCATGTTGATGCCAGTGTCGGCATGGGACATACTCGATGGGCCACGCACGGAGTACCCAATCAGATCAATGCCCATCCGCATGTGAACGAAACTTCTGATTTCGCCGTAATACACAATGGTATCATCGAAAACTACTCTTCCTTGAAGATTGAGTTGGAAAAGAAGGGTCACGTTTTTGCAACAGAAACCGACACTGAGACGGTTATTCATCTAGTGGAAGAATTTTACCGGGAGAATCTGGATTTCGAAGTTTCCGTGCGCGAAGCAATCAGCTGTCTGACGGGAGCCTACGGTTTTGTCTTCCTGTGCCGGCATGAGCCCGACAAAATAATTGCCGCGCGCCATGGAAGTCCGTTGGTTCTGGGCTTTGGGGACCATGAATTTTTCGTTGCATCCGACGCTTCCGCCATTGTTACCCATACCCGACAGGTTACCTATCTTGACGACAACGAAATGGCCGTCCTTACGCCGACCGGTATACAAACGAAAACGATGGATAATCAGCCGGTCGAGAAAAAAGTAGAAGAGATAACGTACGATATTAGTCAGATTGAAAAGGGCGGGTATGCGCACTTCATGCTCAAAGAAATATTCGAGCAGCCCAGAACGATTTTGGATGCTACGCGCGGCAGGCTGGTTTCCGAGGACGCCACC